>JAKAEN010000200.1 GCA_021818355.1 Actinomycetes bacterium
GTCTCCCATGAGCGCGGTCATTGCCCAGCAGCATGGGCCGGAAGTCTGGATCACGCACGCCGTCGAGCAGCAGAACAGCAACAGCCGGAAGTTTGGCTTGCACCTGCGGGCCATTCTGGAAGAGGCTTACGGCGGGCAGAACTACCCGGAACCGATCCTTTGGGTGGACCCTTCTGGCGCGGCGCGTCAACACGCCATGGGAAGTTCTGACGTGGATATCCTGCGTGGGCTCGGCTTCCGCGTGGCCTTCAAGCACTTCCGCAGTGAGAGTGACAAGTTCAACGCCGTGCGTGCTTACATCCTGAACGCCGCCGGTGAGCGGCGGCTCTTCATAGACCCAAGTTGCAAGCGGTTGATCGAGCGGATGGAACAGCTTGGCCCAGACGATGAGGACGACCACCTGACCGACGCCCTCGGCTATCTCATGATGGGGCAATGGCCGACGGCATCAGGGGCGACTTGGAGGTAGCATGGGGCTCGCGGAATTGTGGAAGGGAGTGCGGGCGATGTGGAACGGTGAGTACGGCAGCCGGTACAAGGCCCCGGACTGGCAGGGGCAGTCATGGGAGAGCAGGCGGGCCGACTACTCCACCGCCATCCGCCTCTACCTCGGCCAGCAGACGGACATCATGCGCCGCATTATCAGCCAAGAGTTTCACGAGAACACGGCGCGGCTATTGCTGAAGCAGATCCTCCCCTTCAACCTGACGCGGAGGGTGATCGACAAGCTGGCGATGGTCTACATAGAGCCGCCGGCCTTCGAGTGCGAGAGTAACGCCGGTCTCCTCGACTACCTTACCGACGATCTCGGCGGGTGGCTCAAGCAGGCGGACCGCATCTCAGAGCTTTGTGGCCTCTGCTGGGTGGGGCCAGAATGGGACGCGAAGCGCCAGGTCCTTGGGCTGACGGTGATTAGCCCGGACCAGGTGGAACCGGAGTGGGAGGATAGCGCAAACGGGCGGCTCAAGGCCCTGACCATCTACTCCATCGTCCACGATGACGATGGACGTGCGCGCACCCTTGCCACGCGCTGGACGCCTGAAGCGCGGCGCATCTATGATGGGGGGAAAGACGTCACGGAGCAGTACGGCGGCGAGTGGGCAGACGGCGTAAATCCCTATGGCCTCATCCCCTATGAAGCCATGCGGCCAAGGCTCCCCCTCCTCGGCGACCCGGCCGGCTCGCTCCGTGAGGACCTTGTCCGGATGCAACTGACGCTCAACATCAAGCTCATCGAGTTGATGGCGCTTCTCTCACTCCAGGCCGGCGGGCAGCCCGTGTTTGAGGGCTCAACGTTGCCGGCGGGGGTGGCGCTTGGCCTCGGACAGGTGGTCTCCATCGGCGAGAGCATGAGCGGTTCTGCCGGCGGGCGGTTCTATTATGCTACGCCAAGCGCCGACATCGCGGGGTGCTGGAACAGCATCCGCGAGATCATTACCTACGCTGGTTTTCTGCATGGTCTTGGCTCGACCTGGACGCAGACCGGGCCCGTGCCAAGCGGCGAGGCGTTGAAGGTAGTCAACGCGGATCTGGAGGAGTATCGCCGCGACAAGTGGGAAGCGCACCAGGCCTTTTGGTGGGAGTTCGCGCAGATTGTGTCGCGCGTCCTTGCAGTGAATGGGGCGAAGGGCGTGAAAGACGGTGCGCCGGATTTCCGCGTTGAGTTCGCCTCCCCGAAGGTATACGATGATCCTATCCAGGAGCGTGAGCTTTGGGAGCGCGACATCCTGGCCGGCATTCGGTCACGGGTGGAGTGGGCGCTGGCCGAACATCCGGAGTTTGAGGGCGATGAAGCGAAGGCGCGCGCCTACATTGCAACGACTTTCGCGGATGAGCGGGCTTGGCGTGGCGCGATGCGGCCCGCGGCGCCCACGGCTGAGGACCTACTGGGCGGTGGCGGCGCGAAAGGGGGCGCCTGACGATGCCGAAGAAGCTGGAGCGGGCCCTCGCACGAGAAGCCCGGAAAAAGGGGCTGAAGGGCAACCGGCGCGCGGCCTACATCTACGGCACGATGCGGAAGACCGGCTGGCGGCCGCGTCGGGAGAGGCGCGGGAGGTAGAGCGTGGCAAAGGTAGACGCTAAGGCGGTTGCTGCGGCCAGAAGGCGCATGGACGCCATCGTTGCGGAGGCACAGCGGCGGGTGGAGCCTGCGCTGAAGGCGGCGCTACGGAAGGCCATGACACGAATTGCGGCGGCCCTCAGCGAGCGTGATACCTGGAGCGTCGCGGAAATGGAGACGCTGGTCTCTGTGGTGCGGGGTGCGCTCGAGGACGCTGGTGTCTATGAGCTCAGTGAGCGGTTTGGCATCGTCGCGAAGGCCATCACGAAGGCCGCTGCGGACGTTGCGCCCCTTAGCGCCGCAGAAGGGAACCTCCTCGCGGCGGCAGTGAAGGCCCGATACGAGGGCTGGGAGGCGACAGTAGACCGGCAGATTATAGACTGGATTCGGGACCGGATGATCTCCCAATCGGTGGAGCCCTTGGATTACATGACCCTGGCCGATGAAATCTCGCAGCATCTGGATGAGACGGTGGTGCAATACGCCGGCACATACGCTGAAACAGCGATCAGCCAGATCGAGCGGGATGCGTGGATCGCGACCGGCGAGGCGCTTGGCGCGGAATACTGGCGCTGGGACGGGCCGCCGCCGATTGACACATCACACCCAGAGTGTGAGGAATACTGGAACCATGTCTTTACCCGGGAGGAGCTCGAGGCGATGGGCGAGAACAGCACCGGGCTCCCGGTATGGCCGACGCTAGGCGGGTGGGGATGCCGACACACACCGACGCCCGTGGATCCCGAGACGGCGGTTGCGGAACGCGGTGAGAAATAGCCCTGCGAGATGCGGGCGAAAGGAGTCGAACATGGCAGATGACGTCGTTGACCCCGGCAGTGGCGAGAAGCCAACGGACGGGAAGGGAGCAGCCGACTGGAAGCCGCCGACTCGTGAGGAGTGGGAGGCGCTCCAGCGGCAGGCGCTGAACAAGGCCGAAGAAGCAGCCAGGATCCACAAGAAGCTGGCCGACATCGAGGCGGCAAAGAGGGCCGCCGAAGAGGAAGCCGCCAAGAAGCGCGGCGAGTTCGAGAGCCTTTACAAGAAGGAGGCCGAGACCAGGAAGAGCCTGGAGGCCCGCTTGAAGGCGATCGAGGAAGCACAGGAAGCAGAATTGGCCGAGATGGTCAAGGATTGGGATGATGACATGAAGTCGCTCATCCCCGCGTCGCTTCCGGTCCAAGAACGCTTGGCACTCGCGCGCAAGCTTGCCTCAAAGCTGGGTAGCCAGCAGCAGAAGCCCGGCCCATCCACCCGGCCCCCTGGTGGACGGACTGGAGCCTACGGCGGGTATGAGAGCCTCGAAGAGTGGGCCGAGAAGGACCCGAAGGGCTTCCTCGAAGCGAAACGCAAAGAGGGGCGACTGAAGTACTTTGCATAAGGAGTGAATCATGGCGACCGGGAACACTACGTCCAGCACCATTTCTCCCCTTCTGCCGACCCTGAAGGCCGCGGCCCTGGCGTCGTTCATGGACACGGGCCCCACCCGGCAGCTGGTGGCGAACTACGACATGACGAACGGCAGCCTCGTGCTGCCCAACTACGGCACGCTTTCGGTGGCCGCGCTCACTGAGGGCGTGCCCATCGGCAGCGTGCAGCAGATGAGCATCGGCTCCGCGACGCTTTCCGCCGTGAAGTACGGCGCGAAGGTGTTCCTCACCGACGAGGCCATCGAGCGCGCGCTCCGATCCGGGAACGAAGACCTGATTGCTGAGGCCGGCCGCGAGCTGGGCATGGCGATCGGTGCGCAGGTGGACACCCTCCTCGTGGCCCTCTTCGACGGCTTCAGCAACTCCGTCGGGTTGGCCGGGACCTCCCTGAGCGTGGCCGAGTTCGGCAAGGCGATCAGCACGCTCCGCGCCAACAATGCGCCTCAGCCTTACTATGCCGTTCTGCATCCGCACCAGGCCTACGACCTCTTCGTGGACATGAAGGTTCCCTCCACGAGCGCGGCCAGGAACCTCGAACAGGTGACGGCCCGGCCCTTCTTCGAGGGCTACTGCCTCGGCGTGCCGGTCTACACCTCGGCGAATCTCACCGTGGACGGTTTTGGCGACGCGAAGGGCGGGATGTTCAACCGCGACGCCATCGCCTTCGGCATCGAGAAGGACATCTCCATTGAAGAGGAGCGCGAGATCGGGACGGGCTGGTACGTGGCCGCGACGATGCGGTTCGCGTACGTCGAGCGCAAGGACACCTACGGCGTCGAGCTGTACTACGACGCCACGCTGTAAGGAGGCGCTGATATGTCTGTGAGCACGGGAATCAATTCGGTTCACGCGATCTCTCTTGCCAGGGGTGTCACCACGGCCGCGACGATCTACTGGGTGGCGCCCTGGGCCGGGACGCTCTCTGCCGTGAAGGTGGTGGACACGGCCAACGTCACGGCGAACGACACCAACTACATGACCGTCACCGCGACGAACGTTGGCTCGGACGGCTCGGGCTCGACGGCGATGGCGAGCGGGAACAGCAAGGCTACGGGTGGGCTCACCTTTGCCGCGAACGTGGCTACCGCATTGACGAACTCGAGCACGCCGGCCGATCTGAAGTTCTCCGCCGGCGATGTGATCAAGGTCGTTGCTGCGGCCTCCGGGACCGGCACGTTCACTAACGCGACGCTCCAGCTCGATGTCATTCCGGGCCAGGGATGAGGAGAGTAGGCCATGGCTGAAAGCACGGATGCCCTGCTGACCTTCTTGGAGCCGAACGGCCAGACGAGCACGATTCGCTGTCACCCGGCGCTGGTGGGTCAGATGCGGCTGCATTATGAGGCGAAGGGCTGGAAGCTTGTTGAGCCTCCGGCCCCCGCCTCGAGTGCTCCTCCTGCTCCGCCTCCTCGTAGCCGACGCTCGAAGGGCGCTGATGAATGACATATCGGGCCGGGGGTGCGTGATGTGCCCCCGGCCCTTCTCCCGTAGGCGGTGATGGCGATGCGATTCCTGCTGACGGTACAGGGAGACCAGACAGGCACCCTTACGAGTGACACGCTAGACCTCTCCGGCTATGCGCCCTTGAGCGGGAACGCCATGGAGCTGACGCTGGAGGTCAACCACACGCCCACGACGGCGGCATGGGGCAATTTCACCATTGCCTCGGAAGCGGACAACGCATCGCCCTGGACTTGGACGCCGCGGTGGACGGGAGACGTAACCACCGAGGCCGGCAAGTCGAAGGTCATCTATACCTGCGACCAATACCTCAGGCTAACGGCGGACTACACCGCGCCTACGGACTCGCCAGACGATCCCGGTGGCAGGCTGACGGTGCGAGGGCGGAGCTGGGGGCCGCCGGACTGGAATCGTGGCGTGC
>JAKAEN010000006.1 GCA_021818355.1 Actinomycetes bacterium
GTCCAAGTTGCGATAGATGGGCACGCTGCCCGCGTGCAGCACCGGGAAACGGTCGGTGGAGTACTGGCCCGGAGGCAGCCGGTTGGGGTCTATGCCCCGCTTGGCCAAGTCGTTGCGATTGCGTTCGAAGAAACCCACGTCTTTTCAGCCACGCCCGCCTGGTGATTTATTCCACCGCCCGCCGGCGGAAATTGATCAAGTGCGGGCCAATGCGTACCGACGAGATCTGTCATGGATGCCACAAAAGCCGCCGACGCCCTACCTCCGCCTCGCCGGGAGCTGCGCCTTACCAGGAAGGCCTTCCTGGATCTCGCGATATGGATGGGAGGCTTCGGCATCATCGTCGGGGTGGTCTTCCCATACATGGCGGTGCTGGTGGGCACCCCGTCGCAACGGGCCCTCAGCCTGGAGTTCTTCGGCACTTCGATCGCCGCCGGGGTGGTGGTCGGCGTCGTCAACTTCGCCCTGGCCCGCTACGTGGTGGGCGCGCGGATCTCGGACCTCTCCATGCGCATGCGGTACGTTGGCCAGGCGCTTCTCAACGCGAGCAGGACCGGTGACTGGTCCAGCTGTTCCGCAGAGGCCTGCCAGCTGGCCGTCACCTCCGACGACGAATTGGGCGAGGTGGCCGCCTCTTTCAACTCGCTGCTCTCCGCGCTCGAGCAGACCCAGCTGCTGGAGCGCTGCAGCGCGGCGGTGACCCTTGCGCTCAGCGAGCGCCTCGAGCTGGCCGGCCTGGTGGAGGCGACCCTCGACCAGTACCTCTCCCACACCGGCGCCACCGGTGGGTGCGTGCTCGTCTCCAAGGACGGCGAGCTGACCGTAGCCGAGTCGCGCAACGTGGAGTGCTCGGGCGTCGCCATCTCCGCCCTGGTCACTCAGGCGCAGCGCTCGCGGCTGGTGCGCAGCATCGAGGTCCCCGAGGACCTCGCCATCGAGGCGGCGGTGGTCTCCTTCCGCCCACGCCAGGTGGTGATGATCCCCATTTGGCTGGGCAACACACTCTTGGGCGCGGTGCTACTCGCCTCGGCCGGCCGGCTCGGCGAAGGCGCCTTCCGCCTGCTCGAGTCGTTCCAGGCCCCTACGGCGGTGGCGCTCAACAACGCCCTCACCCATGAACGCTTCCAGCGCCTGGCCGCCATCGACCCGCTCACTGACGCGTACAACCGGCGCTTCGGCATCAACCGCCTGGCCGAGGAGCTCTCACGCGCCCGGCGCACCGTCACGGCCCTCGGCATCCTCTCCTTCGACATCGACCACTTCAAGCGGGTCAACGACACCTTTGGGCATCTGGCCGGGGACCGGGTACTGCGCGCCGTCGCGGGCGCCGCCCGCTCGGTCATTCGCACCGGCGACGTTCTTATCCGCACCGGTGGAGAGGAGTTCCTGGTGGTGCTGCCCGGAGCGGCGGGCAAGGACGTGCGCGCCATCGGCGAAGCGGTACGCAAAGCGGTCGGAACCTCCAACGTCCTCATCACCCAAGGAGAGGTCTCGGTGACCGTCTCCCTGGGCGGGGTCTCGTATCCCGGCATCGGCGACGAGACACCCGAAGAGCTGATGGCCGCCGCCGACGAGGCGCTCTACGAGTCCAAGCACCTGGGGCGGGACCGCCTCACCATGCACAGCGCGGCGGCGTTGGCGGGAGGCTGAGCCAACCTACAGCGGGGCGGGAAGCTTGGCCGCCGCGAAGGCGGCGTCTATGGTCGGCTTCACCTGGTTGGTGAGGCTCTTGGGCGGAGAAAGGGCCAAATAGGCGCGGAACTGCTCGACGGCACCTTTGGCGTCGTGGCTGTCCTGGTAAAGCGAGATCCCGTAGAAGAGCCTGCCGTAGAGATATGCGGGCTCGATGGTCACCGACTGCCGCATCTGGGCGATGCCGGCAGCCAGCAAGGCCTTGGAGTTGTCCTTGCGCCCCGCCTGCCTGAGCAGCCACCCGTTCCAGGCAAGCGCCTCCGGCTGACGCGGATCCGCAGCGAGAACGGACGAGAAGAGCTGCAGCGCCTGGGTGTCGGAACCCACCGCCGCGAGCTGCTCGGCGGCGGACAGACGTGTGGCGATCTCGCCCGGCGAGAGCGCGGTGGACGGCTTGGAGAGGGCCCCGTATGCAAGCAAGCCCCCGCCGGAGAGTATCAGCAGCACACCGGCGGTACCGACCAGCTTCTGGGCCAGGCTTGCCGAGCCCAGCGCCGAGCGGATGCGGCCAGGCCCCTCTGATGCCTCCCGCTTGGGCGAGGCGCCCAGCGGCTCACCGCCGGCGCTCGAGGACGGGGAGTCCTCCGGTTCAGGCGCCGGCCTGCGCGCCCGGCGCCGGTAGTAGAGCAGGCCACCAAGGGGAATACCCAATACCAGGACGATTCCGGCTCCGGCCAGCGCCCTTCCGCCGTTGGAGCCGGGCGGGACCAGCAGCACCGAGGGGCCATAGGTGGCCACCAGCTGGTCGATGATCTGGGAGTTGCTGGCTCCCTGATGCACCATCTGGGTGATGAAGGTGCGCAGCGCGAAGGCCGAGGCGGAGTTGGCATCCTTGGTGGAGACCGAGATGCAGTTGGGGCACTTGACGATGCTCTCCAGGTAGCTGATGCGCTGGGCATCGGTGGTGCGGCTCGGGCTGACGCCCAGATACACGCCCACGCTTGCCACCGCCAGGAGGGCGAGCACCGCCAGCTTGGCCCTCAAGCCAAGCGCCCGCCGCCCGGGCCTCAGGCCGGGCTCTTCGGCAATCGGCGAAATGTCGGTCTGCGTCCCGAGGATCTTAGCCATAGTTCGACCACGCCAGGTTCATCAGGGCAACCAGGCCGGGCGCCGTCACCTGCCCAACAATGCGTGTGACCACCTTGCCGTCAGGAGCCACCAGGAAGGTCTGGGGCGGGTTGGCGACTCCCCAGTTGAGGCCAACCACCCCGCTGCCGTCGAAGACCACCGGCCAGGAGACGCCCAGCTCCTTCACGAAGGCCTGGGCGGAGGTGGTGCGGTCGTTCACGGTGACGCCCACGATGTGCACCGAGGAGCCCCAGGGATGGGAAGGGGCTTCGGCCAGGAAGCGCTCGAAGGCCGAGGTCTCGGCCCGGCAGGGGGTGCACCAGCTGGCGAAGAAGTTGACCAGCATGTACTTGCCGGAGGGATCGAGCTTGAATGTGCCCCCGCTTAGGAGTTGGCCCTGCAGCGCGGGAGCCTGCTTGCCCACCAGCGGGCTGGGTGCGACGGCGTTGGGGGAGGTGGGATGAACACTGGCCGCGGCGATGGCGAAGGCCACGATCGCCAGCGCCACTCCCGCCAGCACCCAGCGCGCCAGGTGGCGGCGCTTGCCGGGAGCGGACGGCTCCGCCGCGCCGTTGGAGAGCGAGAGAGCCATCTAGGCGTTCTCCTCCACCGGGAGCGGAGCGGCATCGCGCGGGCGCGAAGTGGCACGCCGTCGGCGCAGGGCCGCGGCGACACCAAGCGCTCCGCCCAGTCCCATCACTGCGCCACCGATCCAGAGCCAGGAGACGAGTGGCTCTACGACCACGCCGATCATCACCGGTCCGGTGGCGGTCTGGGGCGGGGAGTCGAGGGTGATGTAGACGTCCTCGGTAAGGCCCACCTTGACGCTCGGGGTGCCCACCACCTGGGTATTGGTGCCGAACTGGGATATGGCCGGATGGTAAGGGCCGCTGCCGTCGATGGTTATCGAGGCGAGAAGGCTGGTGCGCGCCGGGGTCACCTTTGTCGCCACGCCGTCATAGGTGAAACGGTGCCCATGGAAGTAGCCGGTGCCGAAAGGGGTGAGCTTGATCTCTCCGCGGGTTCCGAAGGCGGTGGAGGTGGCCAGCGCAACGGCCACGATGGCCACGCCCAGGTGAGCCACCAGGCCACCCATCGAGGCCAGAGAGCGCGCCCCTCCGCGTCGCAGGCGCCTGAGGACCTGCTTGCCGGTGCCCGCCAGCGCGAATGCGGCCATCCCGTAGGCGCCGATGACGCCCTTGTCGCGAAGCCCGAGGAGAACCGCCACCAGCACCACCGCCAGCGCAATCGCAGCAGGCACGAAAAGTGCGTCGACCAGCGCCCACGCGGCGCTACGGCGCGCGCCCAGGTAAGGCGCGACGGTCATGCCCAAGAGCATCACCAGCGCCAGCGGAGCGGTGAAGCTGTTGAAGAAGGGAGGTCCGACCGAGACGACCTGGCCCGTCACCGCCTGGGCCAGCAGCGGGAAGGTGGTCCCGATCAGAACCACCAGGGCAAAGGCGGAGAAAAGGAGGTTGTTGAGCACATAGGCCCCGTCCCGCTCCAGCAGCGCGGGCATACCCGCAGAACGCAGCAGCGGCACTCGCCAGGCCACCAACGCCAGGGAGACCACCGTGACCACCGCGAAGAAGGTGATCAGATCGGGCCCGAGCTTGGAGCCGGAGAAGGCGTGCACGCTCTGCAGCACCCCCGAGCGCGTGAAGAAGGTCCCCAGGATGGTGAGCGCGAAGGTGGAGATCAGAAGCGCCACGTTCCAGATGCGCAGGTTTCCGCCGCGCTTGGCCGAAAGTGCGGAGTGGATGTAGGCCGTCCCGCAGAGCCAGGGCAGGAACGCGGCGTTCTCCACCGGATCCCAGGCCCAGTAACCTCCCCACCCCAGCACCCGGTAGGACCACCAGGCCCCGAGGAATATGCCCAGCGTCAGGAAGACCCAGGCGACCAGGGCCCAGTAGCGGGTCTCGCGGGCGAAATCGAGATCGGTGCGGCCGGTTATGAGCGAGGAGATGCCGAAGGCGAACGGGATGGTGAACCCGACGTAGCCCAGATAGAGCATGGGCGGATGGAATGCCACCAGCGGGTAGTCCTGCAGCAGCGGATTCGGCCCCTGCCCGTCGGCGGGCACATGCGCCAGCGTGATGAAGGGGTTGGCCGAATGCAGCATGAGGGCGAAGAAGTAGGCCGCCACCACCAGGCCGACCAGCATTGTCCAGGCCAGCGAGCGATCCGGCTCCCTCTTGCGCGATCGGTAGGCGACCAAGGCCAGGTAGAGGGAGAGGATGAGCGCCCAAAGCAGGATCGAGCCAGCCAGGGAGGACCACATGCCGGTGATCTGATAGAGGAGCGGCGTCTCCCGCGAGGAGTTCTCGGCCACGTAGGCGATCGAGAAGTCGTGGGTGAGGAGCGCCCGTTGCATGGCGAAGGTGGAGAGCAGCGCTCCCACCGCGACCAGGATCACGAAGCCGCCTGCGGCACGAATGGCGGGGCCGCTTCGGCGGCGGATTCCCCACGCGTACTGGACTATGCCGGCCAGCGCGCCGGCCAGGGAAACGACCAGGCCGGCGGTGCCCAGTACCGCGTTCACAGCTTCTTTCCGTTCACCGTCGCAACCCGGTTGGGGTGCGCGGCGATGTAGTTGGCGGAGTGCTTGACCATGATCTGGTCGGAGAGGAAGTGATTGCCCTGGAAGTGGCCGACCAGCACCACCGGCAGGTTGGGCTGGAAAAGCTCCGGCGGATTGGCGGTGTCCACGATCGCGATGGTGCGCCCGTCCTGGCCGAGAAGCTGGAAGTCGACCCCACCTGTGGAGTTCGTGGTCACAGTGTGCGGCTTCACAACTCCCTCCAGGCGGAAGGTGGTTGTGCCCAAGGTGGCCTTCATGGCCAGCGCCTCGTCAACGGTCCGGAAGTAGACGAGGGAGTTGCCGAGGCCTTTGGCGATCAGGAAGCCCAGCGCGGCCGCGATAATCAGGATGGGCAGCCAAACCCGGAGCCTCCTCTTGTGCTTGGGGACGACCGGTTTCGGTCCGCCGTCCAGCAGATCGCCTATGCGGGACTCGTCAAGCACGCGGCTTCACCCCGTTGGCGCGCGATCCCTGCGTTGCCCTGCGCAGCTTTGCCGCCTTGAAGACCAGCCAGGCGGAATAGACGGCAAGCGTCACCAGCACCGCCGAGTATCCGGCAATCACATAGGGGTTCATCTTCGCACCGCCCCCTGGTCGGCCTGGACCTCCGGTCCTTGGTCGAGCAGCCGGCCGATGGCCTCGTCACCGGTGGCGGACTCGGCCAGCCGCTCCGCCTCCCAGGCTTCGAGCTGGGTCTCCTCCAGCTCGGCGGTCATGGTCTCCACCCGGTAGCGGAGCATGGCCATCCAGATGTAGACCATGGTGAAGGCGATGAATCCAAGCAGCAGGGTCCAGGCCATGATCCCGTGCACCTTGGTGTTTGCCCCCAGTGTGGCCACCGTCGCACCCTGGTGGAGCGTCCGCCACCACACCACCGACTCGTGCACAATGGGCACGTCGATGAAGGCGATCAGCGCCGCCACCGCCGAGCGCTTGGCCCGCACCGCGGGGCTGAGAGGGATGCGGCGAAGGGCGAGGTAGCCGAGATAGAGCACGAAGAGGATCGCGGTGGTGGTCAGCCTGGCGTCCCAGGTCCACCAGACGCCCCATGCCGGCCTGCCCCAGATGGAGCCGGTCACCAGTGTCAATCCCGTGAAGACCACCCCGACCTCGGCCGAGGCCACGGCGATGCGGTCCCACTTGAGAGAGCGGGTCGGGCGCCACAGATAGAGGCCCGAGGCGATCGAGGTGACGCCGTAGGCCAGGTAGGCCACCCAGGCCACCGGCGGATGGACGTAAAGGAGGCGGGCCAGGTTGCCCTGGACCACATCGGGCGGAGTGACGAAGAGGCCCATGACCACAGTCGCGGCAACGAGCACCAGGGATGTCACGCCAACAGCCTTGCGCACCAAGGTCGACGTCAACTCAGTTCAATCCTCCATGGCGGGGCCGAAAGCGGCCGCACCCACCGCCAAGAATACGGCGCCGAAGATCGCAACGATCTTCAGCCAGGGGTCGTAGATCCCCGCGCCGGCGCTCTCTGCATCGCTCCAGCACTTGGCGGCGGAGATGACGATCGGTGCCAGAACGGGTATCACCAGGAGAGGGAGCAGGCTTTCCCCGCTGTGCTCGCTGCTGGAGAGTGCACCGTAAACCAGGCCGATCGACCCTATAGCAAGGGTAGCCGCCACCGCCGATATTGCCAAAAGTCCCAGCGAGCCGACGGGGGGATTGAAGAGGATGACTATGCCCGCGGCGGCCACCGCTTCCAGCACGAACATCTGGATTACGAGCGCTGCGAGCTTGCCGAGAAAAATCGCCAACGAGTCGACCCCGTAGAGGATCAGCCCCTCCATTGCCGAGTTCTCACGCTCCACCCGGAACGAGCGGGCGATGAGGTAGAGCGAGCTGAAGAGGACGACCACCCAGAAAAGACCGGGGGCGATCTCAGCCAGCAGCCGGTCGCGGGTGTCGAGCGCGAAGCCGAAGGTCAAGAGCACCGCAAGCGCGAAGGGTATCACCTGGTTGAGGGCGATCTTGGAGCGGAACTCGATGAGCATGTCCTTGCGGGCGACCGCCCACGCGCGCCGGATCACCGCCCCTCCTCCAGGGAGGGCTCCGAAGCGGCGGGCCGCACCGTGCCGCCGACCATCTCCACCACCCTTCCGCCGGCCGATGCCGCGTCGGCCTCGTGGCTGGCCACGATGGCGATCGCGCCCCGCTTGGTCGCCTCCACCAGCAGCTTGTCGAGAAGCTCGCGACCGGCCGCATCCAGGCTCGAGTGCGGCTCGTCCAGGAGCCACAGCCGGGGGTTCTTGGCCACCAGCGCGGCCAGGGCCACCCTGCGCTTCTGGCCGGCGGAGAGCGATGCGACCCGCTGACGCCAGAGGCGGCCGCGGACCCCGAAGAGTTCGGCGGCGTCGTCGATGCGTGAGGACGGAACCGAGAGCAGTCGCCTGGCCAGGTCCAGATTCTCCGATACGGTCAGGTCCTCGTAGAGATGGCTGCGCGTCCCCATCATCCCCGCCAGGGCCCGCAGGGAGCGCTCACCACCTGGGAGCTCCACTCCCAGAATGTCTGCTTTGCCCCGCGTCAGCTTCTCCAGGCCGGCCAAGGTCCGCAGCAGGGTGGTCTTCCCGGCCCCGTTGGGGCCGCGAAGGTAGACGGTCTCCCCCGCCGCCACTTCGAGGGTGAGGTTGAGCAGGGCCGGGAAGCCGGCCAGGGTGACTGTGACGGAGGAGAGGGATACGGAGTCGTCCGCGGGCAATATTGCTCCCGGGTTGGGGGGTGGGTGGCTCAGGCCCCCTGGGACTTGAGAAGGTTGATGTCGCTCTCGACCATCATCGCCACCAAGGACTCGAAGTCCACCTCGCGCTTCCAGCCCAGCTGCTGCTCGGCGCGGGAGGGATCCCCGACGAGCAGATCCACCTCGGCGGGACGCATGAAGCGCTCGTCTTGGACGACGTAGTCCTGCCAGTTGAGGCCGACGCTCGAGAAGGCCAGCTCGCAGAACTCGCGCACAGAGTGGGTGTTGCCGCTGGCCACCACGTAGTCTCCGGGCGTGTCCTGCTGAAGCATCAGCCACATGGCCTTGACGTAGTCGCGGGCATATCCCCAGTCGCGCTGAGCGTCGAGGTTGCCGAGGCGCAACTCCTTGACCAGGCCGAGCTTGATACCGGCCACGTGGTAGGAGATCTTGCGGGTCACGAACTCCAGCCCGCGGCGGGGGGACTCGTGATTGAAGAGGATTCCCGAGTTGGTATGCATCGAGTAGCTCTCGCGGTAGTTGATGGTGAGCCAGTGGCCGTAGACCTTGGCCACCCCGTAGGGAGAGCGCGGATAGAAGGGGGTCGTCTCGCGCTGGGGCACCTCCAGCACCTTGCCGAACATCTCGGAGGAGGAGGCCTGATAGAAGCGAGCCTCGGGAGCGGAGACGCGGATGGCGTCGAGCAGCCTGGTCACGCCGAGAGCGGTGGTCTCGCCGGTGAGAACCGCCTGCTGGAAGGACGCCTGGACGAAGGATTGCGCGGCGAGGTTGTAGACCTCGGTGGGCTGGGTGTCGCGCAGGATCGACATCAGCGAGGTCTGGTCGAGGAGATCTCCGGAGACGAGTTCTATGGAGTCCTGGATGTGGGCGATCCGCTCGAAGTTCACCGTCGAGGAGCGCCTGGTCATCCCGATCACGCGATATCCCTGCTCGAGAAGGAACTCGGCGAGGTACGAACCGTCCTGCCCGGTGATTCCGGTAATCAGAGCAACCTTATTCACAGTCTCTCCTCCCGACAGCGCACTGCGCCGGCCGCAAACAATCTAGTGGCCGTGCGCAAGCGCGCCCGAGAGCGCCGGTTCAGCGGTCCTTCCACTCCGGCGGACGCTTCTCGATGAAGGCGGCCAGGCCCTCGTGGGAATCCTCAAGGCCGGTCACAACGGTGAGCATGGATTGCAGGTAGGCAAGAGCTGAGGACGAGTCCATGTCCAGCGCGCGGTAGAAGGACGCCTTGCCGAGCGCGAGTATCGAGCCCGACTTGGAGGCGATCTCCGCGATCCTCTCCCCCGCCCTGGAGCGCAGTTCGGACTTGGGGAAGACCCAGTTCACGACGCCTATGCGCAGCGCCTCCTCGGCCCCGATGCGCCTGCCGGTCATCATCAGCTCGAGCAGGACCCGGGGATGGACGTAGCGGAGAAGCGGAACCGTGATGATGAAGGGCCAGACACCGACGTTGACCTCGGGTACCCCGAAGGCGGAGTCCTCGGAGGCGACCACGAAGTCGCAAGCGGCCGCGAGACCGAAGCCCCCGGCCAGCGCATAGCCGTCCACAACAGCGAAGATGGGCTTGGGATAGCGCCACATGCGCTGGAAGAGGTTGCCCAGGCTGGCGCGCGCCTGATGAAGATCGAAGTAGGAGGCGCCTGCCGCCATGGTGGAGAGGTCGATTCCGGTGCAGAAGGCCTTGCCGCCCACGCCGGAGATGGCGATGGCCTTCACATGCGGATCGCGCTCGAAGCGGAGCAGCTCCTCCTCGATCCGGGACAGGACCTCCATGGTGATGGAGTTCATCTTCTCCGGGCGGTTGATGAGGAGCCAGCAGACCCGGTCCTCAACTTCGACGATCAGCTCGGCACTACTCATAGCCACAATCTAAGCCGCGCCAGGAGTGCAGGGCGGGGAAAAGAACGAGTGGGCCTGCAGTTGCCCGACAAAGCTACCGACTGGTAAGTTTTGGGCGTAATCTGTCCGCAGGGGAGATGGTCGCATGATACGCGTAGCCATGGCCAGGCTTGGAGAAGAAGAGTCCAACGAGGAGCCGGCCGCGCGCGCTCAGAGGATGCCCAAGGAGCGGCGCAAGCAGCTCCTGATCGAGCAGGCGCTGGCGCACTTTGCCGCCAAGGGATTCCACGCCACCTCGATGCAGGACATCGCCACCGCCGCCGGAGTGACAAAGCCCGTCATCTACCAGCACTTCTCGTCCAAGAGGAGCTTGTATCTCGATCTGCTGGGCATGACCGGCGAAGACCTTTGCGACCGGATCCGCACTGCCACGGCCAACTGCGAGTCCGTCCACCAGCAGGTGATCGCCGGATTCGACAGCTTCTTCCGCTTCGCCTACGAGAACCGCCCGGGCTACGAACTCCTCTTCGCCAGTGGGCCTCGTCGAGACCCCGAGTTCCAGGGCGCGCTTTCCGAGATCGAGGATGAGGTGGCGGACCTGGTCACCTCCCGGATCGACGCCGACATCTCCGAATCGCATCGGCGCTTCGTCGCACTGGGCGTGATCGCTCTGGCAGAGGGAACCCTCCGGCGCTGGCTGCGCGAGCTGGACCTATCCGGCGCCCCCGCCACCATCTACGAAGCGACCAGTGGGCCCATGTGGTCGCGGCGGATCGCCTCGCTCGCCTGGGCCGGCCTGCGTGGCATCCAAGCCGACGAACTCGACCAGGACGGCGAGGCGTAGCGCCCGATTGGCGCCGACTACCTGCCGCCACCCGGCCGCCGGTCCGGCGCCGGCGGGGAAGACTGTGGGAATGCGGCGCTACGTGCTCACCATAAGATGCCAGGACCAGCCCGGAATCGTCTTGGCCACCGCTCAGGCCATCGTCGAGGCCGAAGGCAACATTGTCGAGAACGACCAGTTCTCGGACCCGGTTACGGGGCTGTTCTGCATGAGGACCTGTTTCGACAGCCGAGTCGACCCGGCCGAGCGGCTGGCCTCCAACCTGGCCCGGTTCGACGCCGCCATTGGGCTGCGCCCGCTGGAGCGGCGCCACCGGATTCTGGTGATGGCCTCCAAGCTCGACCATTGCCTCTCGGACCTGCTCTACCGCCACCAGCTCGGCGAGCTTGCGGTCGACATCCCGCTGGTCGTCTCCAACCACCCCGACCTCGAGCCACTGGCGCAGCGTTACGGGATCCCCTTCCTGAAGCTGGAGGCTACGCCGTCCAATCGTGACGAAGCGGGTCGAGAACTCTCGGCGCTCATAGAAGAGAACTCCATCGACGACGTGGTTCTCGCCCGCTACATGCAGATCCTCTCGCCGGAGGTATGCGAGCGGTATTCGGGGCGGATCATCAACATCCACCATTCGTTCCTGCCCGGCTTCAAGGGCGCCAAGCCCTACCACCAGGCCTACGCGCACGGTGTCAAGCTGATCGGGGCCACCGCCCACTACGTGACCGCGGAATTGGACGAAGGCCCGATCATCGCCCAGGACGTCGAGCCGGTCACTCATGCCACCGGGCCGGAGGAGCTGGTTGCCATCGGGCGCGACATCGAGAGAGCCGTGCTGGCCAAGGCGGTGCGCCTGCACGCCGAGGACCGGGTGGTTCTCGCCGGCAGGAGAACCATCGTCTTTGCGCCATAGCCACTTGGCATCCCCGGGTCCGCGCCATGCCGCGGCCGATCCCACGCTCAGCTCGTAAGTGGCGAGACTCCGTTCATACCGTCCAAGAACGGCGCCCACCTCCTGTTCATGGGCTGCTTCGCCGGCTTTCGCGAGGTGCGCAACGACTTGTGGACATAAGCCTGGGCCGCTTAAGCGGCGGTAATGGCATCGAGGGAATCAGCAACAAAGGCTGGCACCTGGGCCACCACTACCTCCACGGCCAGGACGCGCCGGTTGCCCGCGACCCTGTCCGGGCTCGACGTCACCTGCACCGAGTCGATCAGGGACATCGTCGAGATTGTGCTCAACGAGGTCCTGGCGTGCAGATGACCGGGACTCCGGGCGCAGCCCGGAGAGGAACGGGTACCGGTCGGGCCACTGCCGCCGCAGCCTGGTCGCCCGGGTGGGCAAGATCGTGCCCACGATGCCAAGGGACCGCTTAGGGGCCTTCTCCGCCGACATCTTTGAGCGGTCTGGGCGCTCGGAGCAGCCTGCGGGCGGTTGTCATGGGTTCCGGCCGGGGCCACCGGCCCACTAGGCGCGAACCTTCACCTTGGGTGATTGTGTCCCGAATCTTGTGCAGATTCGGCTGGTACCCGGAGAATCTGAGCCGATGTTATCGCGCCCATCGGCGGCGCAAGGGCGACACTGCCTCGCCGCCAGGACCGTCGGCGATCAGATGCGCAGTCCGGAGATGGCGCGCGCGATCACCAGGCGCTGGATTTCCGAGGTGCCTTCGAAGATGGTGTAGTTCATTGCGAGGCGTCCGGCGCCTCCCGCGAGCTCCGTTTGTGCTGGTCAGGCGATTGCGGGCGGCGGCCGGTCCGGCTCGTGCGCCGAGATTGTAGGACCAGGAGTAGGACCAGATCTTCGAAGTGGGACTCGGAGGCCCTCCTCAGCCCATGGCGCCGTGAGCGCTGCGAGCCTCGCTGAGAAGCGCCTCGACCGCCCGGCCGGCACGCTTGACCTCGCCGGCTGTCGCAGGCAGGTGGCTGTAGCCGGACTTCGTCTTCATGCCGAGCAGTGTGGCCAGGTGCCGCTCGAGCCCGGGCGCCGCCGTCTTCAGCAGGTCGACCGCCTCGTGATGTCCCTCCCCCTGGGCGTACCGGCCGAGCCGGGCGCAGCAGATGACGTCAGCGGCGGCAATGCCAGCGTGCACGCACAGGGTGATGAAGGCGTCGGCCACATCACCCGACTCCTCGGCAAGGTCCCGCACGACCGTCGCCGCGTCGGCGAACTGCTGGGCCTTGGCCATCCTCCCCTGCCGGATGGCCCGGTCGCAGTCGACAACCCGGCTCATCGGCGCGTCCCGGACCGCATGGCGGTGCTCAGCCAGGCCCGGGTGCCGGCGACGGTGAGCCCGTCGCGCAGCACGTCGCGCAGCACCGGCTCGTGATCGCCGACCTCGCCGACGGCGAACTGCAGGGGACGGGCATCGTTGCCCGTCCAGCGGGTCACCTGGGCGGCGAGACCGGTGACCTGTTGCTCCCACGCGTCCTCGTCGGCGTCGTCGGGGCGGATGACGAGGATGTCGATGTCGCTGTTCACGTTCATGTCCCCGCGAGCAGCGGAGCCGAATACGGCGGCGTAGACCGGCCCGGGGCGCCAGGCGGCGAGCTGCGCCTCCAGGCGCTCGAGGAGCAGGGCGCGGGAGTGGGCCAATGCGATGACCGGGCCAGCGGCCAGATGCTCACGGTTCAGCCGGTAGGCGTAGGCGTTGCCGACCCGCTCGGCGAGCACGATGCCCTGACCCCTCAATCGCATCAGCACCTTGCGGATCCCGTCCTCGGAGTACCGCCCGAGTACCCGGTGCAGCTGCCCGGTAGTGAAGGTCGTCTCCGCCTGGGCGAGCACCGCGAGCACGTCACCGTCCAACGTTGGCGTCACGGTAGACAATGGGCGTCCCAAATCCACCACGACCCCCTTCGGCCACTCAGGCGGTACCTCGAGTATAGTCAGGATAGGTCGAGAACAGTCGAGCGGCTCCGCGAGGAGCGCGCCGTGCGGCACTCAACTCCAGCTTCACCACTCCCTGCCATTCCTGAGCGGCCCTCTGCTCCGAACGGGGCCCTCGTGAGGGAACGGACCCACGCGCGTTACTACGGTCGGGCAGGGCGGTCGCTCTACCCCCCGGGGCCGGGCAGACTGTCAAGGACGGCGAAGGAGACGTGAGCATGGCACGGCGGCCGGAGCGGAAGTCCACGAGAAGGGCGGTGAGTGCCGTTGCGCTGGCACTGGTCGCAGTCGGTGCTGGCGCCTGTGGCGGGCGGCCGGCAGCGGCCGGCTACAAGGCCGCATGTGGGTAGCTGAGCGCTGGGGTCCGTGCCGAGATCACCGCTGAAGCGACGCCGACATCGCCCTACGGTCCGGCCAAGTTGCTGCTCGGCTACGTCCGCGAGGGCGCCGTTGACGCGCATCGGACTGGCGACGCACGCTTCGAGCAGGCCTTCGATGGCATGGCGACCCATCTCGCTCAGACCACACGGAGCTCCACAGGCCAGCAGCGGAACCTCGCCGCCCACCGCACCGAGCTGGCGGCGGAGACTGTCGCCGGCATCTGCGCGGCGCACCATGAGCCGCTCGAGAAGATGGCCACAAGCCTGCCGGCCCTGGCGAAGCCCGGCAGCTGACCGCGTCCGTCGCCGCCTCGGCGAACGCAAGGTGATCTGGCTCTCCCTCACCACTACCGCACCAGCCGCCCTGCTCGTGCCCTTCACCCAGCCCGGGGCCGGTCTCTGCCTCTACGCCGCCGGCCTCCTCGTCGTGAGCTTCGGGGCGGTGGTCTACAACGTCAACCAAGCCGCCTACCGCCAACTCCTCTGCCCGCCAGCCCTCCTCGGACGGGTCAACGCCACCGTCCGCTTCATCGTCTGGGGCGCCCTCCGCGCCGGCAGCCTCATCGGCGGCGCCCTCCCCGCCGCCCTGGGCGATCGAAACGCCCTCTGGGTCGCCACCGTCGGCATCGCCCTCTCCCCCCTCTGGCTGCTCCTCTCGCCCCTCACCCGGAGCAGCCCAGCGGAGCCGCAACCATGAGCAGCAACAACACCACCCGCTCGGCCGACCCCAGAAGCCGCGACACCCTCCTCGCCACCGCCATGGCCGACCCCGACCCCGACCCCGACGGTGACTGACCCCCTACCGCCCCGACCGCGGCCTGCACGGCGTGGGCGTAGACCCGCAGGGTCATCGACGGGTCGGCGTGGCCGAGACGGTGGGCGACCGTGCGCACGTCGAAGCCGCTCCCGATGGCCATGGTCGCCGAGAAGTGCCGCACGTCGTGGAGCCGCCAGCGCTTGTCGATGCCCGACGCCTCCCTCGCCCGGTGCCACCACCAGCCGACCCGGTCGGGGTTGGGCAGCGTGTCGCCGATGTTGCACACGTAGGGCCCGAAGTCCTCGTACTCCGCCCGGAGCCGCTCCCGCAGCTCGACGGTGTCCCGGTCGAGGGAGACGGTGTGGCGCTCCGCGGTCTTGGTGCGGCTGTCGATCAGCACCGGGCCGTCCTCGGTGCGCACCACGGTGACCGCAGAGTCGACCGTCAGGACCGAGCCGTGCAGGTCCCGCCACCGCAGGGCGGCGAGCTCGGCCCGGCGGGCGCCGGCGACGGCCGCGACCCGCAGCGCCAGGCCGGCGATCGGGTCGGTCTCGACGTGACGAACCCGGCTGGTCTGGTCGCGCAGGCTGGCGGGCCGGTAGGAGCCCTCCTTGTGCTCGAGCCAGGCCCGCAGGGCGTCGCCCACGGTCCGCCCGGCGGCACCCCGCCGAGGGTTGGACTCCAGGCGCGCCGCCTCCCGGAGGGCGTCGCGCTTGGTGCCGTGCACGGTGACCGCCACCTGGGTCGGTATCCCGTCGGCGTTGCGGCCGGTGAACACCCGGACCTGCCACACCCCCGGACGGCGCTCGCGCAAGGTGGCCACGCCGCCGATGCTAGCGACGATTGTAGGACCGGAGTAGGACCGGAGGCCTCAGAGATCTTCGAAGCGGCGCTGGGGCCGGCACCAGCTGGACGGCACCGCCGGACAAACGTCCTGGTCAGCTACTGGATGCGCATCCCGCTGATCGCCCGGGCGATGACCAGGCGCTGGATCTCGGAGGTCCCCTCGAAGATCGTGTAGATCTTGGAGTCGCGATGCCAGCGCTCGACCGGGTACTCGCGCACGTAGCCGTAGCCGCCCATGATCTGTATCGCCTGCTCGGTGACCCAAACCGCGGTCTCTCCGGCAAAGGCCTTGGACATGGAGCCCTCGCCCTTGGTGAACTTGGTGCCGCTGGCCGCCATCCAGGCCGCGTGCCAAACCAGCAGGCGCGAAGCCTCCACGCGCATGGCCATGTCGGCGAGCTTGAAGGCGATCCCCTGGTTCTCGATGATCGCCTTGCCGAACTGCTTGCGCTCCTTGGCGTATTCGAGCGCATACTCGTAGGCCGCACGCGCGATGCCAAGGGCCTGAGCGCCCACCATGGGGCGGCTCGCCTCGAAGGTGGCCATGGCCGCCTGGGTCGAGGAACGCCGTCCTTCACGCGCCCTCGCCAGCCTCTCGTCGAGCTTCTCCTTGCCGCCGAGAAGCATGCGGCCGGGGATCTTCACGTCCTCGAGGATCACCTCGGCGGTGTGGGAGGCGCGGATGCCCATCTTCTTGAACTTCTGCCCCTGGCGAAGCCCGGGGGTGTTCGGCGGGATGACGAACGAGGCCTGGCCGCGAGAGCCGAGAGCAGGGTCGACCGCCGCCACCACCACGTGGATGTCGGCGATCCCGCCATTGGTGATCCAGGTCTTGGTGCCGTTGAGGGTCCAGGTGTCGGTGGCCTCGTCGTAGACGGCGCGGGTCCGGAGCGCGCTCACGTCGCTGCCGGCATCCGGCTCGGTCACGGCGAAGGCGGCCAGCCGCGGGTCGTCCGCGCTCCCGAAGCACTGCGGGATCCACTCGCCGATCTGTTCGGGCGTCCCGTTGGCGAAGATGCCCGCCACCGCGAGGGTGGAGCCGAAGATGGCCAGCGCGATACCGGCATCGCCCCAGGCCATCTCCTCGTTCACGAGTGCCATGGTCAGGCCGGTCTTGTCGGCGTAGGCGTTGGCAATGAAGTCGAACGAGTAGAGCCCGATCTTGGCGGCCTCACGAATGATGGGCCAAGGGGTCTCCTCCCTCTCGTCCCATTCGTGCGCGGCGGGGCGGATCACATTCTCAGCAAAGTCGTGGACCCAGGTCTGCAGTGACTCCTGGTCCTCGTTGAGTGCCATGGAAAAGTCGGCCATCGTACACCTCGGCAAGCGTCGGAAAACGGTTACTAGTTAGTAACTTACCATACAGTAACTCGAGTAGCCACGACAAGGCCAAGGCGCTCAGCACGCGCCCGAGCGGCGCTCAGGGGAGTCTGGGCTTCAGCACTCCTCCGCCTTTTGAGTCCTCCACGACCCAGCCGAGCTGGGCAAGCTGGTCCCGGAGCGTGTCCGACAGCGCGTAGTCGCGATCGGCGCGCGCCTGCTCGCGCCGGGCGAAAAGCTCGGAGACTTCGGCCGGAATCTCCACGGTGACGGGTGGAGCGGAAAGACCCAGAACCGCGAAGACGGTGGCGACCGCGGCGCCGATCGCCGCCGCCAAGGCACGCTCTCCCTGGTCGATGAGGGAGTTGAGCCTGGTGACATTTTGGAAGAGCAGCGCGGTGGCGGCCGGGGTGTCCAGGTCGTTGTCCATCGCCTCATGGAAAGCGGCCATCACCTGAGCGTCGGGCTCGGCGCCCGCAAGGCCTTCGGCCTCCAGCCGGGCCAATGCCTGGTCGATCCGGGCCAGCGCCCTGGCCCCATCCGCAGCCAGCTCGACGCTCACCGCGAGCGGTGAGCGGTAGTGAGCCTGCAGCACCAGCAGGCGATAGGCGCGCGGATCGTTGGAGCCGACCAGCTCGGGCAAGGTGATGAAGTTCCCAAGCGACTTTGACATCTTCTCGCTCCCCGCCACCAGGAAGCCGTTGTGCACCCAGATGTGGGCGAACGGATGTCCCAGGCAGGAGGCCTGGGCGCGCTCGTTCTCGTGGTGGGGGAACATCAGGTCCGATCCCCCTCCGTGGATGTCGAAGCTCTTTCCAAGGAGATCCTCGGACATGACCACGCATTCGGTGTGCCAGCCGGGGCGGCCCCTCCCCCAAGGCGAATCCCAAGCCCACCGATCCTCGGGTGTGAGCTTCCAGAGGGCGAAGTCGAGCTGGGAACGCTTGTTCTCGTTGGCCTCGACTCTGGCTCCGGACCTGAGAGACTCCAGGCTCTGGTGCGCCAGCAAACCGTAGTCGGCAACCGTGGAGACGTCGAAGTAGACCCCGTCCGAGCCCACGTAGGCCTTGCCCGCCTCGACCAGCGCTCCTATGAACTCGATCATCTTGGGGATGTAGTCGGTGGCGTGCGGGACATGCGTGGGGCGGAGCACGTTCAGCTCTTCCAGGGTGTCCCACCAGACGCCCTCGTAGGTGGCGGCCACCTCCCAGGGCTCACGGCCCTCCTCGGCGGCTCGCTTCAGGATCTTGTCGTCCACGTCGGTGATGTTGGAGACGTGCACAACTGTCAAGCCCAAGTGCTGCAGATAGCGGCGTAAAATATCGAATACGAGCACGAAGCGCCCGTGACCGATGTGCGGAACGTCATAGACCGTTGGTCCGCAGACGTACATCGAGACGGTCCCGGGGATCACTGGACGAAGCTCCTCGATCCGTCCGGTTGCGCTGTTGTGCAAGCGGATCACACATAGACACGGTAAAGGCGAAGATGAGTTTTTCAGTCCCGGAGAAGCCGACGTTGGATGGCCTCGAGGCGTCGTGGAGCGCTGTATGGGACGAGCGGCGCACCTACACCTTCGACCCTGCCGACGAAGAGCGCCCCATCTATGCGATAGACACGCCGCCGCCGACCGTGTCGGGTGCCCTTCACGCCGGCCACGTGCTCTCCTACACCCACACCGACATCGTCGCCCGCTTCAAGAGGATGCGCGGGCACAACGTCTTCTACCCCATGGGCTGGGACGATAACGGCCTCCCCACCGAGCGCCGCGTGCAGAACTACTACGGGATCACCTGCGATCCCTCCATCCCCTATGTCCCCAACTTCGTGCCCACTCCCAAGGCCGACTCCAAGGAGAGGCACACCCCGGTCTCTCGAACCAACTTCATCGCCGCCTGCCAGAAGCTGACGGCGGAGGACGAGCAGGCCTTCGAGAACCTCTGGCGGACCATGGGCCTCTCGGTCGACTGGAGCCGCAACTACACCACCATCGGGCAGCGCTCCCAACGGGTCAGCCAGCTCAGCTTCGTGCGCCTCTACCGCACCGGCCACCTCTACCACGCCGAGTCCCCCACACTGTGGGACGTCGACTTCCAGACGGCGGTCTCCCAGGCCGAGCTCGAGGACCATGAGACCGATGGCGAGTTCTTCTCCTTCGCCTTCGACCTGGCCGACGGGAGCGGAAAGCTGGAGATCCAGTCAACACGCCCCGAGCTGCTTCCGGCCTGCGTCGCCCTGGTGGCGCATCCGGATGACAAGCGCTATGCCGGCTATTTCGGCAAGAGCGCCATCACTCCTCTTTTCGGCATCGAAGTGCCCATCCTCGCCCATCCGCTCGCTGACCCGGAGAAGGGCTCCGGCATGGCCATGGTCTGCACCTTTGGCGACATGACCGACGTGCAGTGGTGGCGCGACCTGGAGCTGCCCACCCGTTCGGTCATCGACCGCTACGGACGGATGATGCCAATCGACTTCACCTCCGAGCGCTTCCCGAGCCGGGACCCGGAGACCGCCGCCGAGTGCTACGAAGAGATGGCGGCAAAGTCGGTTCGCCAAGCGCGCAAGGCGATCGCCACGCTCCTCGAGGAGAGGCGCCACTTCGTGGCCGAGCCGCGCAAGATACGCCATACCGTCAAGTACTACGAGAAGGGCGACAAGCCGCTCGAGGTGGTCACCTCCTGGCAGTGGTACATCCGCACCCTCAACCACAAGGATCTCCTGCTCCGCCTGGGCGAGGAGCTGAACTGGATCCCGCCCTTCATGAAGGTGCGCTACGACAACTGGGTCCGCGGCCTCGCTTCGGACTGGAACATCTCCCGCCAGCGCTACTTCGGAATCCCGATCCCTGTCTGGTATCCGATCGACGCGGAGGGCAACGTCGACAGGGATCACCCCATCATCCCGGAGGACGACGAGCTCCCCATCGACCCCTTCCAGGACACCCCGGCGGGCTACGATCCCGGCCAGCGGGGCGAGCCGGGCGGGTTCGTCGGTGACAGCGACGTGATGGACACCTGGGCAACCTCGTCCCTGACCCCCCAGATCGCCACCGGCTGGGAGGAGGACCCCGAGCTCTTCGCCCGCCTCTTCCCCATGGACCTGCGCCCTCAGGGCCAGGACATCATCCGCACCTGGCTCTTCTACACCGTCCTTCGCTCCGCGCTCTCCCAGGGGGAGCTCCCTTGGAGGAACACCGTCATCTCCGGCTTCGTCCTCGACCCGGACCGAAAGAAGATGTCCAAGTCCAAGGGCAACGTTGTCACCCCCATGCCACTGATCGAGAAGCACGGCGCCGACTCGCTGCGTTACTGGGCCGCCAATGGCCGGCCGGGGGTGGACACCGCCGCCGATGAGAACACCATGCGGGTCGGAAGGCGCCTGGCCATCAAGATCCTCAACGCCTCCAAATTCGCGCTCTCCATCGCCTCGGGCACGCCTCCCATGGGTGCCGAGCGGCAGATAACCCTGACGGCTCTGGACGCCGCTCTCCTTGAGCAGCTCAAGAAGACGGTGGCACTGGCCACCGCGGCCCTGGAGGAGTACGACCACACCAAGGCGCTGGAGGTGGTCGAGAGCTTCTTCTGGAGCTTCTGCGACGACTACCTGGAGCTGGTCAAGCTGCGCGCATACGGCGAGACGGTCGGGGATGTCTCCTTCACCTTCGCCGAGACCATGTCCGCCCGCGTCACCCTGGCGACCGCGGTCCGGGTCGTTCTCAGGCTCTTCGCGCCGTTCCTGCCCTTCGTAACCGAAGAGGTGTGGTCCTGGTTCCAGGCCGGCTCGATACACCGGACCGAATGGCCTAGCGAGCACTCCGTCTTCGTGGAGGCCCAGCATCTCTTCGCCGAGCTCGCCCCTGGATCGGTCCTGTTGACGGGCCTGGCGGAGGGCTTCGACGCGGAGTCGTCCTACCTGGTGCTCTCGCGGGTGCGCCGCGCCAAGACCGAGGCCAAGACCTCTATGAAGACCCCGGTGGCCAAACTTCGGGTGACCGGAGATCCGGAGATAGTGAGCCAGATCGCCCAGGCGCGTGCAGATCTCCTCTGCGCTACGGGCGCAGCCGACATCGAGCTGGTTGCGGACCCGGCACTGGAGGAGACCCTGGTCGAGGTGGAGCTGGCCCTATAGGGAGCTTCCGGCGAAGATTCCCGGGGAATCGGTCACGAAGGCGCCGGCCTCCTCGAGCTGCGAGGCAAGACGTATGAGCAGGTCCTCACGCCCGTAGGCCGCCACCAGCTGCACGCCGATCGGCAGCCCCGACGAGGAGAGCGCCATGGGCAGGGAAACCGCCGGCTGGCCGGTCACGTTGAACTGCGCGGTGAACTGCTGGTACTCGGGTATACGAGCCTGGCCGTGCTCGGGGTCGGAGAGATATCCCAGCTCCGGCGGCGGCTTGGCGATGGTCGGGCTGAGAAGGACGTCAAAGCCATCCCGGTGCCAGAACTCGGCCATGCGGATTCGGTAGTCGTGGAGCCACTGCACCGCCCTCAGGTACTCCGAGGCGGTCACTCCTGCGCCCATCCGGTAGAAGGTGGCGTTGTCGGGCTCAAGCTCCTCGGGCTCCACGCGGCGGCCCAGAACGCCCGACCAGCGATCGATCTCCGCCGCGATCGAACCGGTGACCACGGTCAGGAAGCGCTGCTGGAACCCCTCGCGCTCCATCGCCGCCGGGTGGGCCTCCTCCACCAGGTGTCCAAGCCCTTCGAGCGTTCGAGCCGCGGAGCGGACCGCCGCCGAGCAATCCGGATCGGCACCAAAGCCGTTCAGTGCGGGGTGGTCGAGAAAACCGATCCGCAACCTCCCGGTGGGTTTGCCCACCTCGCTCGAGAAGGGGCGAGAGGGGGGAGGCGCGGTGTAGGGGTCGCCGGGCTCGTAGCCCGCCAGCACGTCGAGCATGGCCGCGGCATCCCGCACCGAGCGGGCGAGGGAGTTGTCGATGGCCGATCCGGCCCAGGAGTCCCCCGCGGCCGGGCCGGCCGAGACCCTGCCCCGGGAGGGCTTGAGCCCCACCAGTCCGCAGCAGCTGGCCGGGATGCGAATCGATCCGCCCCCGTCGTTGCCGTGCGCAACAGGCACGATTCCAGCCGACACCGCCGCCGCGCTCCCGCCCGAAGAGCCTCCCGGCGAGTGGGAGCTGTTCCAAGGATTGCGGGTGGGTCCGTAGGAGAGGGGTTCGGTCGTGATGTTCGTGCCCATCTCGGGGCAGTTGGTCCGGCCGATGACCACGAAGCCCGCGCGGCGCAGCCGCGCTGTCAGGTACGAGTCGCTCTGGGAGACGTAGTTCATCTTGCGCAGAAAGGTGGTCCCCGCGTAGTAAGGCTCGCCCGCCATGGGGGCGCCCAGGTCCTTGAGCACGATCGGCACGCCGGCAAAGGGGGCGTCGCCGGCGCCGGCGGACTCCGCCTCCTCCAGCGCGCGCTCATAGCGCGGATGGATTATCGCATTGAGCTGCGGGTTCAGGGCTTCGGAAGCCTTCAAGGCAAGCTCGACGGCCTCCTTCGAGGAGACGGCTCGCGACCGGATCAGGCCGGCCAGCCCTGTTGCGTCAAGCCGCGCGTACTCTCCCAGTTCCACCGTTTCCTCCCGTGGTATCACGCACCGCTCGTCAGCCACATGGGCCTGGGAGCGGGTATGCGCGCCAACTTGGACGCTACCGCAGGAAAACGGTCCCTGTCGTCCCGCTGCCATTGCCTGTAGGCCGCTTCGACCTCTTCGCGGCCGCGGGCGACGAAGTTCCACCACATCAGGATCCTCTCCTGGAAGGGGATGCCGCCAAGTAGGATGGCGGTCCCCTCCTCCAAGGTGGTCAACTCCAGCTCGTCGCGGCCTCCACCCAGGTAGTAGAGGCTGCCGGGGGCGAGCTTTTCACCTTCGGCCTCCCCCAGGCCGGAGAGCATGATCAGGCCATACTCCCAGGTGGGTTCAAGAGGCAGGAGCGCCTTTCCGAGGCCCAGCGTCAGCTGGACTCCGGCATGATCGGTGTCCGTGCGCGCCGGGGAGACCGCTCCCCCGAAGCAGCCGACCATCACTGTGGCGTCGAGATTCGAAAAGGCCAGCTCGGGGAGCGCTTGGTGGTGTTCGAAGGCTGGCGGCAGGTCGCGCGTGGAGTCGGGCTGGGCCACCCAAAGCTGTATGCCGTGCAAGGACCCGGCCCAGCCGGGAACGCCTTCCTCCGAGTGAGCCACCCCGGCTCCCGCCGTCATCAGGTTCAGGCCCCCGGGGCGGATCAGCTGCTCCGAACCGAGGCTGTCGCGGTGAACAAGCTCCCCTCCCAGGAGCCAGGTGACCGTCTGCAGGCCGATATGCGGATGGGGCGCGATGCTCTCACCGTCGTTGGCGCTTAGATAGCGGGGTCCGATGTGGTCGGCGAAACACCATGCGCCCACCATGCGGCGTGCGCGGGTGGGCAGCACCCTGACCACCTCATGGCCCCCCACCTCCGCCACTCTTCCCGGGTGGACGTCGATGGCCGCGCCCGGCGGGACCTCTTGCGGGTCCTGTGCCGGAGTCGGCTCCGATTCGGCCATTGCCGCCCCCCTTTTGTTCGAGAGAACCCGGGGCCGGTGCCGCCTTTACGGGCCGGTTCCCGGCGTCAAGTCCAATCTAGACCCGGCCCTCACATAGACTTGAGTTCAAAGGTGCAGGATGCGGCCAGCCTTTGGCGGCCGACATATCTTCAGGGGAAAAGCTCGTGAGCAGCGAAACGCCGGTGGAAGGGCAGTCCACGCCCGCAAATCGTGGGCAGGGTCAACAACTCGACGTCCTGGACAAAGTCTTCGAGAAGGGGGACCGCATCGGTCCCACGGCGGCTCTGATCGATGCCAGCATCCTCGCCGTCGGAATCCTCGTGGCGCTCCTATGGCAATCGACGATCTCCACGAACCACAAGGCCGTGTCGCAAACCCAGGGATGGAAGCCCACCGAGCTGGCGGCCTCTCAGGTCGCCACCACGCTCCCGCCGCCCACCCCGAAGCTGGTGACCAGGACGGTCTGCGCGGCGTTCGTCACTGTGAGTTCGAGCACCGGTAAGACGCACTCGGCGGAGTACAAGGGCAGCTGCAAGTACCTGCACTCCATCCTCGATCAGTCCAAGCTCCCGGTCCACTGGCTTCCGCCGCGCAAGATCAGCTACGAGCAGACCGGGAGCTGAGAGCCACCGGCGTGTGGCCGGATCAGATCGAGTGAAGCGCCTCGTCGAGGAGCTTGGTGGCCTCGTCGGCGATCTCTTTGATGCCGGGATCCTGCATCATGGAGGAGGGGTCCATGGCCGAGACCTTGACCTTGTCGCCCACCTGCTCCAGCACGACATTGCAGGGCATGAAGAGAGCGACGTTGGGATCCGCCTCCAATGCCCTGTGCGCGAAGCCGGGGTTGCAAGCTCCAAGAATCTTGAGCGCTGAACGCTCGACGCCGATCTTGTTCTTCAAGGTGGCGGCAACGTCGATCTCGGTGAGGACCCCAAAGCCGCGTGCGGCCAGCGCCGCGCGGATGTCGGCCTCAGCGGTCGCCATGTCCTTCTCGACAAAAACGGTGAGATCTGCCATTGCTACCTCGCTTGGGAAGACGCCTGTTGCTGAGACCAATCATACCCCATGGGGTATATTTCCCAGGCTTCGCCGCAAAGCCGGAGTCCGCGACGACGCATCCGGGTCAGTACACGCCATGGGGTCAGATAACGAAGGAGCACCCGTTCCAGTAAGCCTCGACCTTTTGGCGCCTCTTGCCCCGCACCTCGACCTCGAGAAATTCAGGTAGCTCTCCATTGGCGGGCTTGACCCAGATGCCGACGCCCTCGGCCTCGATCGCATAGCCGTTGTCGGCGTCTTCCGGCGGACGCGTGCTCGTCCTTATGTAGCGCGTGCCCCCACAACAGGCGGCGCCGGGGTAGACGAAGAGCCTTCCGCCACCTTCGGCGATGAGCCGCCTCGCCTCGGCCGATATCCTGAGCTCCATTGGCCTGGATCCTTCCCCGCGGAATCACCGATTCCTGGAGCCTAACCGCAGTGACCCACCACCTTCACGCCCAACTGGCTCACCTGGAACGCTGCCGAAACGCTTGGCCCGCTGCCGATTCGGGCGGCTCAAGCGGATCGAGCCTGTCTCCACGTTCCAGGCCCACACATTCCGTCGCACACTCCACGCGGCACGGCTTCGCCTCTGGGCGGCAGGCCGGATGGAGGCTTGAAAGGCCCCACTTTGCGCGCGGACCGGCCTTCACTCTCGGCACAGGACTCCATTCGGCCACTCTTGCGACGCTTCAGCCGGACAAGAGTGAATAGATCCAGTTGACCGAGGCCTGCTAAACAAATACCTATTCGAACACTTGTATCGCATGCGCTTCCGGAGTAATCTCGGAGCAAAGACCAATACCACTGAGCGTGGTATTTTTTGCCGAGGGCCGGAGCGCGGCCGCAAAACGGCGACAACCGGTCGGCCCCCATGCGCAGTTCGGCGGCTGCGCCGGCGCTCAAATCCCCACGGCGCCCACGGCGCCGATAAGGCGCGGGAGCCATTGGGCATCTCCGCTCCCGACAACTGCCAAGCGGGCCGGCCTCGCTCAGACATGGCTGGTGGCGTGGATGTGAGGTTTCTCATCTGGGAGTAATCCACGGACGTTTCCGGGGATCCGGCATAGAAAACTTCCAACCCTCGCCGGAAGGGTGAGCCATGCGATGGCGACCTGCGCGCAACCAGCGGATCCAAGGTGTAGAGCTTCCTCGCACGCCTTCGAGGAAGCTCAATTCTCGCTCGGAATTCTTTAGTTGCGTTTGAATACAGAT
>JAKAEN010000007.1 GCA_021818355.1 Actinomycetes bacterium
CGGGTGGGCAAGCCTGCCGGCAACTGGGTCCACTATGGTCTCACCTCCTCCGACGTGGTGGACACCGCCCTTTCCCTGCTGCTCCGCCGCGCCGGCAAGGCGATCCTTTGCGAGCTGGCCGGGGCCATCGAGGCGGTCGGAATCCGCGCGGCCGAGTTCCGCAACACGATCATGGCGGGGCGCACCCATGGCATGCACGCCGAGCCGACCACCTTCGGGAACAAGCTCGGACTGTGGACGCTGCAGCTCTACAGGGACTACCAGCGCCTGGAGCGCGCGGTCGAGGGCATAAGCGTGGGCAAGCTCTCCGGCGCGGTCGGCACCTTCTCCAATATCGATCCTCAGGTCGAGGTGATGGTCTGTGACGCGCTGGGCCTGAGGCCCGTACCCGCAACGCAGGTCATTGCGCGTGACCGCCACGCCGAATACCTCTACGCGCTGGCCTCCCTGGCAAGCTCCATCGAGGCCTTCGCCACCGAGATCCGCCATCTGCAGCGCACCGAGGTCCAGGAGGCCGAGGAGTACTTCCAGGCGGGTCAGAAGGGATCCTCGGCGATGCCCCACAAGCGGAACCCGATCCTTTCGGAACGCCTGGTCGGACTCTCGCGGGTGATGCGCGGATATCTGGTCTCCGGACTGGAGGACATCGCCCTCTGGCACGAGCGCGACATCTCCCACTCCTCGGTGGAGCGGGTGGTCATGCCCGATGCCTCGATCCTCGCCTACTACATGGTCGTCAAGTTCACCGGTTTGGTGAGGGGCCTCATCGTCTACCCGGAGCGCATGAAGGAAAACCTCGAGGCCTCCTACGGGCTGGTCTACTCGCAGTCGCTCCTGCTGGCCCTGGTGAATGCGGGCCTGACGCGCGACGAGGCCTACCGGATCGTCCAGTCCGCGGCCAGGCAGGCGGGCAGCGAGAAGCGGCCGCTGCGGGACGTGCTGGTTTCGATGGCCGGCGCCTACCTGGAGGAGCAGGTCTTGGCGGATGCGTTCGACGAGGCCCGCGTCATTGCCAATGCGGGCTTGACCGTCGACGCCGCCGAGGCGGTGGTCGAGGAGATTCGCAGGCTCGGGCACGACTGAGCCCGCGTCCAGCGCCCAGAGCGAGGAGGGTCCCCATGCGTCACGTCTACTCAGGTAAGGTCAGGGACGTCTACGAGCTGGATTCGTTCGACCCGCCCCGCCTGCTGATGGTGGCCAGCGACAGGGTGTCGGCCTTCGACGTGGTCATGAAGGAGAAAGTGCCGGGCAAAGGGCAGATCCTAACCGCCATGAGCTGCTGGTTCATGGCGCTGACCTCCGACATCGTGCCGAACCACCTGATCGAGGCGCTTCCAACGCCGGCCGGGGTGGGGGAGCCGATCGATCCGGAGTTCGTGGGGCGATCGGTGGTCACGCGGCGGGCGCAGATGGTGGAGCTCGAGTGCATCGTGCGGGGACACCTCGCGGGCAGCGCGTACAAGGAGTACTCGGCCAAGGGGACCGTGCACGGGCATTCGTTGCCGGCCGGCCTGAAGCTCGCCTCGCCGCTGCCCGAACCGCTCTTTTGCCCCTCGATCAAGAATGCGGTGGGCCATGACGAGAACATTTCGGTTGCACGTGCCCGGGAGATCTTCGGCGCCGAACTCGTGGACCTCCTCGCACGGACCTCCTTGGCGGTCTTCGCCAGAGGCTCCGAGGCGGCGGCCAAGGCCGGAATCGTACTCGCGGACACCAAGTTCGAGTTCGGCTACTCCGACGGTGAACTCCTGCTGTGTGACGAAGTTCTCACCCCCGACTCCTCCCGCTTCTGGGAGTCCGAGGCGCTCGAGCCGGGGAAGGAGCCGGTGCAGTTCGACAAGCAGCCTCTCCGTGATTACCTAGAGGGCCTCGGATGGGACAAGGCGCCTCCTCCTCCCGCGCTTCCCAGCGAGGTTCTCGCAACGCTTTCCGCCCGTTATCGCAGCGTGTACGAGCGAATTACCGGCCAATCTTTCGAGTCCTGGCTGGCCCGTGCGCAGGCCGCCTCTTCGAGCGGGCGTCCCGGTCCAGCCGACTAGGTTGTCGGAGGGAGTTGCGCGCCCTTGGGCATTCGTGTCCACGGGCGATCTTATGTAGCGGGGTATTTCACATTGAGGTACGAAGCTGTCGTCGAAGTGCTCCTGAAGGACGGCGTGTCCGATCCTGAGGGTATGACGATTCTTGACGCAGTCGTTTCGCTGGGCTATGGCTCAGTGGAGAGAGTGGCCACAGGAAAGCTCTTTCGGCTGCTGTTGAACGCCGATGACGAGAATGCGGCGGCAGACGTGGTGACACAGATTGCCGAGCAGCTTCTCTCCAATCCCGTGCTGGAGGATTTCCGGGTGCGGGATCTTCTGGCCGCAGCTTCCTCCTGAGATGCCTCCGACGGTAGGCGTCGTCGTCTTTCCGGGCACGAACTGTGAGCATGACGTGGTGCATGCGCTCGGGCTCCTCGGCATGCGAGCGCAGATCAAGTGGCACGGGGATGCAGAGCTCAGCGACTGCGACGCGGTTGTTCTCCCCGGAGGCTTCGCCCACGGCGACTATCTCAGGCCGGGAGCCATCGCTCGTTTCTCCAAGGTGATGTCGTCCATCGTCGAGATGGCGGAAGCCGGCAAGCCCGTGCTGGGGATTTGTAACGGATTCCAGGTGCTAACCGAGGCGAAACTCTTGCCAGGCGCCCTCCAGAAGAACGCCGGCCTACGCTTCATCTGCGACGTCGAGAAGTTGGAGGTCGTATCAAATCGTTCCGTTGCGAGCGCATTGCTTCAGCCCGGCGAAATAATCTCGTTACCTATCAATCACTTCGAGGGTAACTATACGTGCGATCAGGTCACTTATGACAGCTTGATCGAAAACGACCAGATCGTCTTCAAATACGTCGACAATCCCAACGGCTCGATTGGCTCGATCGCCGCCATCTCCAATCAGAGGGGAAATGTTGTTGGGATGATGCCGCATCCGGAGCGCGCGGTCGAAGAGATCGTCGGAGGAACCGACGGTCGAAAGGTGCTGAGTTCGTTCATTCAGGCCGTTCTAAACGGCTGAGCCGGCGTTCTCCCTGGTGCTTCCTTAAACGCAAAGCAGCCATCACCAAGGGCGTGCATTGCTGCTGGCCCCTCGCGATGGCTGCTTTGGTGAATTCCTGCTACTGGGCCGCCGGGGCGGTGCGCCTGCGCCGAACCGCGACCTTAGGGACCGGAACTCCGGCACGGTCGAGGACCTCATTGGATATGCCCAGAGCGTGCCAGGCGTCGTAAGTGATTCCCTTGCGGTCGGAATACTCACGCGCCACGGATATGAACCTCGACTCCAGATCGCCTATGTCGACCTTGTTCTTGAGGTTCTCCAGCTCCTTTTCGAGGTCGAGCTTGCGCTGAATGAGATGAAGGCGATCCAATGGATCCGCATCACCTAGCTGCACCTCTACCTGCGCAAGTTGCTTCTCGACCGTTTCACGGGTGCGCCGGCGGCCACGCCGCGGACGATTCCTCTCCAGGGCTTCCAGGTACTCCCGGATTATTTTTGCCTGACCGCGTGCCGAAGCATCCTTGGCACCGTCAGTATTGTGATTCTGAGTTTCCGCCATGACGCAATACTACCTTAATAATCGGCGCTTCTACGCATGTGTAGATTATTGTATCACCGATCTTTGGAATCACAACATTTGCTTCGCGGTGCAACTTCCACCTGAATATTTCCACCTCCGGGACGGAGTTAGGCGACAAGTACGTATGTTGGCGACGGTGAGACACGCCGCAAGGTCCCACCCGATCCTGGTCCGACAACGAATTGTTAGCAGCTCAAGGCAGTGGATTATCACTACAAATGAAGTAAATCGCTGGAGCCTTAGTTTTGGAAAAATGGCAAGACTGTCGTATCGGAATTATGCCGCACCCGGTGATGGGTGGGAGTACTAGAGGCCCCGTGCGTCGACAACGTGGGCATTTGGCACCTCTTTCTCGCATCGCGTAGCGCAAGGAAGGCGACGATCGCACCCTAAGTGCGCTGGGGGGTCTTCACAGGAGGCTCTCCATGCAAGGGTTTGCCATATACCAAAGCAGCAATTTGTTTAGACTCCATCTTCGCCTCCCTGCCGAGGCCTCGACGAATTTCGAAACTCGGCACCGAGCACTGCCGAGGTGTTCCGCATTGCGAAAACGATGCCCCTTCAAGACTTGGAGGCTCTGATTCGACCGGCGAGGGCAGAGGATTCTGGCGGTGTAATTTCTCAGCTCTGTCTCAGAGTAAATACAGATTTACCGCCACGGAGAGTCATGGTCGGCGACTTGAGTGGTACCGGCTGGAGGTGATCCCCAAGCCGTCCGAGGAGAACCCCGGTGCTACAGGCGGCGCGCCTCTCAGGCCGGGCCGGACTTTAGGCTGTAGTCATATGGAGCAGCCAATACACCGCGCACTGGGCCTGACCGACGACGAACTCGAGATGATCGAGGAGATCCTTGGCAGAGAACCCAACTACGTCGAACTAGCCATGTATTCGGTGATGTGGTCCGAGCACTGCTCCTATAAGTCGTCTCGTCTCCACCTCCGCCGCCTTCCCTCCAAGGGCGAGAAAGTACTGGTTGGTCCCGGCGAGAACGCGGGAGTCATCGACGCCGGAGACGGGATCGCAGTCGCGATCCGCATGGAGTCCCACAACCACCCGTCGGCGATCGAGCCCTACCAAGGAGCGGCAACGGGCGTGGGCGGAATTCTCAGGGATATCTTCACCATGGGCGCGAGGCCGATTGCCCTTCTCGACAGCCTCCGGATGGGTGAGGCTTCCGATCCGAAAAATCGATACATATACAACGGAGTCGTAGCCGGGATTTCGGGTTATGGAAACGCAGTCGGCGTGCCGACCGTGGGCGGAGAAATCGTCTTCGACCCCACTTATGACTCCAATCCTCTAGTAAACGTGGCCGCAGTCGGCGTGTTGCCGGTGGACAAGCTGGTCCTTGCACGTGCCGAGGGCGTTGGCAACCAGGTGATATTGCTGGGCGCGCCAACCGGCCGCGACGGAATCGGTGGCGTGTCGGTCCTTGCCTCAGCCGGATTCGGAGCCGAGGTGGACTCCAGCAAGCGCCCGAGCGTGCAGGTCGGGGACCCCTACGAGGAGAAGCGACTGATCGAGGCCTGCTTGGAGCTGCTGGACGCCAAGTTGGTGGTCGGAATTCAGGACCTGGGCGGAGCCGGCCTGAGCTGCGCGAGCTCCGAGACGGCGGCCAATGCCGGCCTGGGCATGGACGTGCACGTGGAGAAAGTGCCGCGGCGAGAAGCCAACATGGAGCCCTTCGAGGTCATGACCTCCGAGTCCCAGGAGCGAATGCTCGCGATCGTGACCCCGGAGAATACCCCGGCGGTTTTGGGAATTGCCGCCAAATGGGAGATCCCGGCGGCGATCGTCGGAGAAGTGACCGAACCGGTGACATTCCGCGGGCAGGATGGCGTGGGGATGCTTCGCATCTTCGATGGCGGAGATCTTGTTGCCGAGGTTCCCGCCAAGTCCCTTGCGGACGGCGCTCCTGTTTATGACCGGCCTCGTGCCAAGCCGGCAGGCTTCGACGCGCGCGCCGAGCAGGACCCCACCGAGGCATGCCGAGGTGCCGATGTTGCGACCGAGCTGGCCAAGATGGTCTTCGATCCAAAGGAAATCTATAGCCAGTACGACCATCAGCTCTTTCTGAACACGGTTGTCGGACCCGGTGCGAACGCCACTCTCTTGCGCCTTTCCTCGCCCGAGGTGGGGTACTCGAAGAAGGGCATCGGCCTCTCCGCCGACGGCAATTCACGCTGGTGCGCCCTCGATCCGCGTCGTGGCTCCGAGCTCGTCGTGGCCGAGTCGGCACTTAACGTGGCGCTGGTGGGTGCGGTGCCCGCCTGCATGGTCGATTGCCTCAACTTCGGCAACCCCGAGCACCCCGAGGTTATGTGGGAGCTTTCGGAGTCGATCGACGGTATCGCCAAGGCCTCGATCGAGCTGGGGGTCCCGGTGGTCGGAGGAAACGTGAGCCTTTACAACGAGGCCCGCGGACGCAACATCGAGCCGACACCGGTGCTCACAACCCTGGGGCTGGTGGACGAGGTCAATGCAGTGCCGCCCGCACGCAAATACCTGAGCGGTGATTCGCTGGTGCTCGTCGGCGCGACCGAGGCGAACCTCGCGGGATCGCGATTGGCCTGGGTGAACCTTGGGCTCCGCGGCGGGGTGCTGCCGCGGCTCGACTACGCAATCCATCAGAAGCTGATTGACGCGGTCGTGGCGCTGGTTCGCGGCGCGGAAGGTTTTGGCGTCTCGGCCATCTCGGACGTTTCGGATGGAGGGCTCGCCTTGTGCCTCTTCGAAATGGCGAAGGCTTCGGGAATCGGCTTCGAGCTGGACGAACTAGGCGACGATGCCGTCGCGGACCTCTTTTCAGAGTCACCGTCCCGGGTGGTGGTGGCAACCCACGCCGTCGATAGGGTGATCGAGCACTTTGCGGCGGCGGGCCTGCCGGCGCGCGTGATCGGTCGCGCCACCGACACCAAGGTTGCCTCATTCGGGCGCGTTGCCACCCTTGAGCTGTAGCGTGGCCCGGCCGGTGCGGGGCCAGGGCCCTCGTCGGACTTGACGCGTGATTCCCGGCCTCCTTAGGAGACGATGAGCTCTCCTTGCATTCCCGCCAATGCGTGGCCGGGGACGGGGCAGATGTACTGATAGGTTCCCACGTGGTCGGCGCTGAAGCTAATGGTCTGCTCGGGCGCGCTTGACGCGGTTGCGTCACCGAGGAACCACACCGCGGCGCCCGTGAACGCCGGACCCGCCGTCATCATGGGCACCTCGCTGTTACCCGCCCCTTGTGGCACTATGGCCAACCCGTGAGCCATGTCCTGGTCGGCGTTCACGAACGAGATCTCCAGCGTGCTGTTGCGTGGCACCACGATGGATGGGTTGCTCATGCCGGCGACTTCGAAGCCGTCCGTGGAGCCGGTCATGGTGGCCACGACATTCAGGTGAACCTGAGTGGTCGAGAAGGTCACCGTGCGCCGGGCCCTGTCGATGCGGGCTCCGGAGGGGACCGCCTGAGCGGCGGTGGAGGCGGCCGAGGAGGAGATGCGTGGCCCGGGCCCGTTGGCGAATTGCCGTCCCATGATCTCGCCGGGCGAGCCGGACCCACCCATCATGTAGCCGGGCAAAGATCCGCCTTGCTCCCAGCCCGGCGCCGCCGACCCACCCATCATGTAGCCGTAGGATTCCCCGCTCCCCTGCGTGACAAAGGAGGCGTGCGCCTGGCCGGCCGCCTGCCGGTTCCAGCTTTGCGCCAATGCGGCGCCTCCCACGATCGCTATCGCCGCCGCGGCGGTGCCGAGCGCCAACCTTTTGCCTCGTGACTCCATGGCGATACCACCCTTTTGGCCGATGTATGCCATGAGGCTAAGGCTCCCGCCATCGGAGATCCAAGGGCAATACGACCCTCTTCGGGCACAATCCGTTCGGATGCGGCACTGGTGCTCGCGGCCCTGAGGGGCCGACGCCGGCCTATTCGCCGGCCAGGCCCCTGACAGGCAATCGCTTTGCGCGCTCCTTGAGCTCGGCCAGTGCCTCATCGGGCACCCGCAGGTCTCCCTGCCCTATCCCTACCTGGAGGTCGGGCTTGTAGATGCCGTGAAAGTCGCTGCCGCCGGTTGCGACAATGTCAAGGGATCGCGCCAGCGCGCCCAGCTTTTCACGGCGTTCCTGGTCGTAGCGGCCATAGTACGCCTCGATTCCCGCCAGGCCCCGTTCAGCCCATCCCTCGACGTAGCCGGGGATCATCGACTCGTCGGCGGCGATGCTGTAGGGGTGCGCCAGAACGGGGAGCCCACCCGAGGCGAGCGCGAGGTCGATCATCTCTTCGGGCTCGTAGGTGATCTTGTGCACGTAGAAAGGCTTGCCCTTTTCCAGGTAGACGTCGAAGGCCTCCTGCAGAGAGGAGACGACGCCCTTCTTTACGAGCAGGCGGGCGAAGTGGGGCTTTCCCAGCCCGCTTCCGCCGCCCTCCTCGGCGAGCTCCTCATAGGTGATGTCGATGCCGGCGTCGTTCATGAGCGCGATGATCTTGCGGTTGCGCTCCTCCCGGGCCATCTGCATCTCGACGAGGGTCTCGGCGATAGGAGTGGAGCGCTGGTCGACGAAGTAGACGAGCATGTGCATGGTGCCCACCGACCAATGGCAGGAAACCTCCACGCCCGGCACGAGCTCGATGTCGAGCTCGGCCGCGCGTGCGCGGGCCTCGTTGAGACCGTCGAACCTGTCATGGTCCGTAAGCGCCACCGCTGAAAGGCCGGCTTCCTTGGCGAGCTCTACTACACGGGCAGGCGATTCTGAACCATCGGAGATGCGGGAGTGCGTGTGAAGGTCTATCATCGTTGCCTGCCTCGGGCGGGTATCCTTAATGCGTAAGAGGTTTTTCGCGCGCTGTATCGAGTGACTAGATTCTATTTGGACAGCGTCGACGCCGTTGTTGGGGATGCACATTTGGCCGTCCCTCTCGCATCGTTTGCAACCATCGTGCACGACTTGCCATGCAGCCGAGCCTTGGTCGCACAACGATGGGCAGAGGGTTGTCGCGCTAGGGCGAGCTGGAGTTGAGGATGGAAGCCGACCGAGACTGCGCGGGGGACGATTGCGCCCTTCAGCCGGCCAGCCTGGATAATCCGGATAGGCCGGATCGCCCCGAGGAGGCATGCGGGGTCTTTGGGATCCGCGTCGCCCCGGGTGCCCGCTCGGTCTCCCACGCCACCTACGACGGTCTATACGCCCTGCAGCACCGCGGCCAGGAATCCGCAGGAATGGCCGTATCCGATGGAACCTCCATCACGGTCGTGAAGAACATGGGGCTGGTGAGCAACGTCTTCGACGACCGCACCCTTCTCTCCCTGCCCGGACACCTGGCAATAGGGCACACCCGCTACTCGACCACCGGCTCCTCCACCTGGGGCAACGCTCAACCCGTCTTCAGATCCGTCGCAGATTCGGGCGTGGCGCTGGGGCACAACGGAAATCTGACCAACACCGCGGAGCTGGAGGAGAAGCTCGGGGTCGCCCCCGAGGACATGCGCACGGACTCCGACCTCGTCGCCCACTATCTTGCCCAGGAGATCAAGAAGCGCCTACCGTCCGACAACCTCAGGACCGGCTACCGAAAGCATCCCGAGGCGCTGATCGAGGCGCTCGGCGTGGTGCTTCCTGAGCTGCGGGGCGCGTTCTCCCTCGTGATAATGGACCAGGACCGCCTCGTAGGCGTTCGTGATCCGCACGGCTTCCGCCCCCTTTGCATCGGCGCGCTTGATGGCGGATACATCGTTGCCTCGGAATCTCCCGCACTCGACGTGGTTGGCGCCACCTTCATCCGCGAAGTGGAGCCGGGCGAGATGGTCGTCATCGATGCCGACGGCATCCACTCGAGCCACCCCTTCCCGCCTTCCGCAATCGAGCCAAGGCTTTGCATCTTCGAGTTCGTGTACTTTGCCCGTCCCGATGCGCTCCTGCTCGGCCAAGAGGTGTACGGGACCAGAAGGCGGATGGGTGAGTACCTCGCCCGGTCCGCACCCGCCGATGCCGACCTGGTGATGGGGGTGCCCGACTCCGGCGTGCCCGCCGCGGTCGGCTTCGCCGAGGAAAGCGGCATTCCCTACGGGCAGGGACTGGTGAAGAACCGCTACATCGGTCGCACCTTCATCTCGCCCGACCCGGCCTCCAGGGTGGATGCCGTGCGCAGAAAGCTGAACGTTCTGCGCGACAACATCCGCGGCAAGCGTCTCGTGGTTGTGGACGATTCCATCGTCCGAGGAACCACCACCAAATCCATGGTGCGCCTCTTGCGCGAGTCGGGTGCCACCGAGGTGCACCTGCGCATCTCTTCGCCACCTTACAAGTGGCCATGCTTCTACGGAATCGACACTCCTTCCCGTCCGGACCTCCTGGCCGCAAATCGGAGCATCGAGGAGATCCGCGAATTTCTGGGCGTCGACTCGGTCGCCTATCTCGAGCTCGAAGACCTGAAGGCGGCTATCGGCCGCGGCACCACCGGCTATTGCGACGCCTGCCTGACGGGACGCTATCCCGTGAGCATTCCAGTCGACCTGGGCCAAGTTGCCGTCGCGGCCCCTGTCCGGCTGCCATGATGCCGCTTGGAGCCGAAGGGAATCCCGGCAACCTCAGTTACGCGGCCTCCGGTGTCGACATCGAGGAAGGCGAGCTCGCCGTCGACCGGATACGCAAGTCGGTGGCCGCAACCTCCATTCCCGGCGTCCTCTCGTCCATAGGCGGCTTCGGCGGCCTCTTTCAGCTCGATACGTCCGCCTACCGCGAACCGGTGCTGGTCTCGTCCACCGACGGGGTCGGCACCAAGGCCTACCTGGCGTCGCTGGCGCGGCGCTACTCCACGATCGGGATCGATCTGGTTGCCATGTGTGTCGACGACATCGCGGTGCTGGGAGCCAAGCCGCTCTTTCTTCTCGACTACCTTTCGGTGGGACGTTTGGAGGCCTCGATGGCCGCGGATCTGGTCGAGGGCATCGCCGAAGGCGTGCGCCGGTGCGGAGCCGCACTCATCGGCGGAGAGATGGCCGAGCACCCCGGATCAATGCCCGACGGTCACTTCGACCTGGCCGGTTTCGTGGTAGGGGTGGCCGAGAAGAGCGAGATGTGGGGCCCGCATCGGGTGAGCCCGGGTGACCTGGTGGTGGCTATCGACTCGCCCAACCTGCGCTCCAACGGTTTCAGCCTGGCCCGGCGCGCCCTCTTCGGCACGCTTTCAGATCCGGGGGCAAGTGCTTCCGAGCACGAACGCTTCCTGGAGATCGCCGGCCAGCCCGGCAGCCGCCCGGGAGTGACCATACTCGACGAGCTGCTCGATCCGAGCGTGCTCTATTCGCCGGTATTGCAGGCCCTGGCCGGACAGGTGGAGGTCAAGGCCGCGGCTCACATCACCGGGGGTGGACTGATCTCCAACCTCTCTCGCGTGTTGCCGGAGGGTACGGCGGCGCGGATCGACTTTGACTCCTGGGAGGTGCCGGGCATCTTCGGGATCATCCAGGAGCGCGGCGCCATCGACACCGCCGAGATGCGGCGGGTCTTCAACATGGGCGTCGGCATGGCGCTGGTCGTCGATCCACGGGAAGCGTCCCCTGCGCTTGAGGTTCTCCAGGGCCTGGGGCGGCGCGGTTTCGTCATCGGAGAGATAGCAAGGGAGCACAAGGATTGAACGGGGCCGGGTCGTTGTCGGATGAGGCCACATTTCCGCGCACTTTTTCGGAGGCGGAGCAGCTCAGTGACTCTCGTCTGAAGGAGATGCTCGTCGCCCATCTGGATCGCCATGCGGTGCTGCGCGGCGAATTCGTCCTCAAGTCCGGGCGACGGAGCGGCTGGTTCATCGACGCGAAAAAGACCGCTTGCGACCCTGCCGGACAAATCCTGGTGGCGGCGCTGATGCTCAGGGTGATTCCCGCCGACGTTGACGGCATAGGCGGACTTACCATGGGCGCTGACCCGGTTGCGTTCTCCACCGCGGCCATCGCCTCCGCCTCGGGCCGGCCTCTCTACTCCTTCAGCGTGCGCAAGGAGACCAAGGATCACGGGGCCGGTGGCCGCATTGCGGGCATAGTGCGCGCGGGCACCCGGGTGGTCATCACCGAGGACGCAGTCACCCGCGGGACCTCCATCATGGAGGCCGTGAATGTGGCTCGCGAAGCGGGTGCCGAGGTCGTGATGGTTACCGCGATGGTGGATCGAGGAGGAACGGTGGCCGCGATAGTCGGCGAGCACGGCATCCCCTTTGTCCCTCTGGTGACGGCAGAGGATCTCGGCTTTGACTACGAAGGCGCCTGAGGCCGGCGCCGAAAACCTCTCGGTCAACGCTCGATAAGAGCTGCATCGTCCTCGCAGAGGGCCTCCGGACTGCCCGTCCTCAATCCTCAAATACGGATTCCGCAGCTAGCGCTGTTTTTTCAAGCAAATTCGCCTAGCGCCTTGCGGCGCCCCTTCCTCGTGTGTACCCTCATTTCAGAGATGTGAATCATCTCTCAAAAATAAGGGGGATCGACGTGTTCTCACGCTCTCGCACGCTGGGGGTCATGGCCGGCTTAGCCAGCCTGACCATGGTGGCGGCCGCATGCGGCTCCTCCAGCCCGGCTTCTTCATCAGCAACAACTACCGCGGCGCCCGCCAACAACACCCCGGTAAAGATCGGGATGGTCACCGAGCTGACCGGACTCTTCGCCGCCTACACCCAGGAGTACCAGCAAGGCTTCAAGATCGGCCTGGACTACGCGACCAACGGAACCGACAAGGTCAACGGACATCCGATCGATGTGACCTGGCAGGACGACGCCGACTCCGCCACGACCGCCGTCGCCGACTTCAAGAGCCTGGTCGGGGCGGGGTACAAGATCTTCGGCGGGACCGTGGATTCCGGAATCGCCACCCAGCTCGCACCCCTTGCCGCTCAGAACCAGGTGCTGTACGTCTCGGGCCCGGCCGCAGCCGACCAGGTCACCGGGCTCAACCGCTACACCTTCCGCTCGGGCAGGCAGACCTACCAGGATGTCCTGACCGCCAAGTCCTACGTGGCGAGTGCCGGTTCCGGCCAGACGATCGTCGTTCTGGCCCAGGACTATGCGTTCGGCCAGTCTTATGTCACCGATGCCCAGCAGGTCTTCGGCCCGCTCGGCGATACGGTGAAGCCGGTGCTGGTTCCGTTGTCGACCACCGACTTCACGCCCACCGCGCTTCAGGTGAAGGCGCTCCATCCCAACCTCGTCTTCCTGGCGTGGGCGGGCGCTACCGGCTCGGCGCTGGCCCAGGCACTGGATCAGCAAGGCGTCTTCGATAACGTGAAGGTGGTGACGGGCCTTGCCAACATCGCCACGTACCCGTTCTACGGCCCTACGGGAACGAAATTCGACTACCTGTCGCTCTACTTCTACCAGGCAGCCCACAACGCGGCCAACGACTACCTGATCCAACAGATGAAGGCCCGCTACAATTCGGTGCCCGACCTGTTCACGCCGGACGGCTTCGTGGCCGCCCAGATGATGGTGCATGCCATCCAGGCGGGTGGAGGCACTGACGTGAACGCGATGATCAAGGCTCTGCAGGGCTGGACGTTCCTGGCGCCCAAGGGCAAGCAGACCATCCGTCCCAGCGATCACGCCATGCTGCAGCCGATGTTCCAGGCGAAGCTGACTCAGAGCGGGTCGACCTACACGCCCCAACTCGTGCAGGCTCTCCCCGACAGCGCGACCGCGCCGCCCATAACGGCACACTTCGGCAGCTGAGTAAGGCCATGATGCCGGGCTCCACCGCAGCGCTCGAGGTTCGCGGCCTGGGCTATCGCATCGGCGGTGCCGAGATCGTCTCCGACGTGAGCCTGCAGGTCCGCCAAGGAGAGCTGCTGGGCATCATCGGTCCCAATGGCGCGGGCAAGACCACGCTGTTCAACCTGATGAGTGGCCTGGCCAGGCCCAGTGCCGGCAGCGTTTTCCTGGATGGCCGCGAGGTGACCGGGCTTCCGCCCCACAAGAGGGCGGAGCTCGGGCTCGGCAGGACCTTCCAGACCTCCGCGCTATTCGGTGCGCTAAGCACCTACGAGAACGTCCGGCTGGCGGCCCAGGCCAACCTGGGAGGGAGCCTGAGATTCTGGCACCTTCCCAGGCGCGCCGACGACGCGGGGGCGTTGACCGCCGGCGCCCTCGCCGAAGTGGGGCTCGACGCGCTTGCCGACCGGCCGGCGGCTTCGCTCTCCCATGGCGACAAGAGGAAATTGGAGCTGGCCATTTTGATCGCCTCAGGTGCCCGGGTCATGATGCTGGACGAGCCTATGGCGGGAGTCAATCGAGCGGACATGCCCATGCTTTCCGAGCTGATAGGCGCATTGCGCGAAAAGGGTAACACGGTGGTGATGGTCGAACATCACATGCCGGTGGTGCTCGGCCTGGCCGATCGCGTGGCGGTGATTCATCAGGGCCGGCTGCTCGCATGCGACGAGCCGGCGCGCGTCATGGAGAACCAGACGGTTCAGGACGCCTACGTGGGGGAGCCGCTCTAATGGCCGGGACCGCCGGCAGGCGCGGAGCCGGAGCCGCATCGCTCGATGCCGCGGCGGCCTTGGCGGTGGAGGACCTTTCGCTCTCCATTGCGGGCTCACGGATCCTCGACGGGGTCTCCTTCACTGTCGCCAAGGGCGGAGTCACCGCGCTCATCGGCAGGAACGGCGCCGGCAAGACCACGACGCTGCGCTCTGTGATCGGACTCGAGCACGCTACCGGGTCGGTCCGCGTCGCAGGCGTTGAAGTCGCGGGATGGCCAACCTTCCGGCGCATCCGGTTCGGCATCGGCTACGTTCCCGAAGATCGCGATGTCTTCAGCCACCTGACAGTGAAGGAGAACTTGCAGCTGGCGGAGTCGGGCACGAATCCCCGCTACGACCTGGTCTACCAAATCTTCCCCGAGCTGGCCCAGCGGTCGCAGCAGGCGGCGGGGACGCTATCGGGCGGCCAGCAGCAGATGCTTGCGATAGCCCGGGTCCTCCTGAACGACAAGGGCTTGCTACTGATCGACGAGCCTTCGAAGGGCCTCTCGCCCCGATTCGTGGGCGAGATGGTGGAGGCACTGGAGAAGGTGCGGGGCGAGGCCACTGTGGTGCTGGTCGAGCAGAACATCCATGTCGTGAAGCGGCTGGCGGGCGAGCTTGTCATTCTCGACCAGGGCAGAGTCGCTCACGCCGGGCCGGTCGAGGACCTTGACGATCCGGAGCTGGTCAGGCGCCTCCTGGGGGTGTCGACGGGAACATGAGCACCCTCATAGCCATCCTGATCAGCGGCATCGCACTGGGAGCCATCTATTTCCTGGTTGCCTCCGGCCTCTCCCTCATCTATGGATTGATGGACATACTCAACTTCGCCCATGGCGCCTTCCTGACCATCGGCGCCTACGCGGGCCTCGAACTTTCGCTCCATCTCGTCAATGGAGGTGGGCTCCTCGGTTTCCTGGGGCTCCTCGTGGTGGCCGCAGCCGCCGGAGCCGTCGTCGCCGCCGTGGCCGAGGTGCTGCTCATCCGGCCGCTGTACGGCAGGCCGGTCTCCCAGATCCTCATCACCGTCGGCCTGGACCTGGTGGTGGTCGGGCTCCTGCTCGGGGTCTTCGGCAGCGATTCGCGCCAGATCGCCGTGCCGGTTTGGCTGACCGGGGCGACGCATGTCGGATCGCTGTCCATTCCCAATGGCGACTTCGTCGGCCTCGCCGCCGGAGTCCTGGTCTACGTGGGGCTGGGCCTCTTTCTCAAGCACACGCGTTTTGGACTGGTGATCAGGGCGGGCGCGGAGAACCGGGACATGGTCCAGGCGCTGGGAATCGATGTGAGCAAGGCGTTCACCTTCGTCTTCGGTCTCGGCGGGGCCGCAGCGGGGCTGGCCGGCCTGCTTTACGCGGTCGTTTTCAGCGGATCGTTGGTTGGGCCGACCCAAGGGGACCAGCTTCTGATCTTCGCATTCATCGTCGTGGTCATCGGTGGGCTCGGCTCCATCCGCGGATCGGCAATAGCCGGCATCGTCGTCGGACTGGTGCAGGTGGTGAGTCAGTTCTACCTGGGCTCCAAGAGCGGCTGGGCCGAGGCGGGCGACATCTCGGTGGTGATCCTCCTGGCGCTGGTGCTCTCCCTGCGCCCAAGCGGACTAGCTGGAGCCAGGGAGAGATGAGCTCGCCGGCGACACCTCGGAGCGACGCGCGGCCCACGCTCGTCGACGCGGTTGCATCCCGCCTTGCGGCCCGGAGCGGAACCGCGAGCCCGGCCACCCGATCGAGGGTGGGCGGAGCGGCGGTCCTGGCCGTGCTGGCGGCGCTGATACTCCTGCCCTTTGTCGGCATTCACCTCCCGTGGGTGCTGCCAAGCGCGATTCCCGTGCTCAACAGCATCGGGATGCTCGAAGTTCTGGCGCTCTGCTTCGTCTTCGGCTCGGTGGCCCTCGGCTACGACGTGCTCTTCGGCTACACCGGACTGCTCTCCTTCGCGCAGGTCCTTTACTTCGCGATTGGTGTCTACGTGACCGACATCGCTCTCACTGTCTGGCACTGGCCCTTCCTGGCCGCAGTGCTCCTTGCCCTGGCGTCCGCCTTCGTTGCGGCGGTGCTGCTGGGAGCCATCTCCCTGAGAGTGAAGGGGATCGCCTTCACCATGGTTACCCTCGCCTTTGCCCAGGCGGGGTATTACCTGATCAACGACAATCCCCACAACCTCACGAGCGGACAGACCGGCCTGGTGATGGCCACCTCCAGGCTTCCGTCCATCCTGGTGGGAGTGGCTCATACGCGCGAGCTTTACTGGCTCGCCCTCGCGTATCTCGCCCTCGCGTACCTCGTGGTTTGGATCGCCACCGAGTCGGTGACCGGCAGGGTATGGCAGGCGATTCGCGAGAACGAGCAGCGGGTCTCGGTGATCGGGTTGCATCCGGCCCCTTTCAAGCTCGCCTCCTTCGTGCTCGGCTCGATGGTCGCCGCCGGGGGCGGAATCGTCTATCTGCTCCTGATCGGTACGGCCGCTCCGGACGCGGTCGCCTCCGCCACGCTGACCGTTTCCCTTATCGCGATGGTGGTGCTTGGTGGTCTTGGCACTCGCTGGGGTGCGGTGCTCGGCGCGTTCGTCTACGTCTACTTGCAGCAATATCTCGTGAAGATGGCTCAGGAGCCTTCGTTCGCCCGGCTGCCGGTCGTGGCGCGGGATGCGCTCTCCCAGCCCCAGTTCCTGTTGGGCGTCATCTTTATCCTTTTCGTCCTCTTCGTCCCGGGCGGGCTTGCCGGCCTGGGATTGAGGATGGCGATTCGCAGGCATAGGAGGTCTGGCGGAGATGCGGCATCCTGAAATAGAGGAGTTCGTGGTGGACACCGGGAGGTTGCGCACCCATGTGCGCGCTGCCGGCAGCGAAGGTGCGCCCGCAGTCCTGCTCCTGCACGGCAACGTAGCCTCCAGCCGGTATTACGAGGGCCTGATGGGTGCGCTTTCCCCGGCCTGGCGGCTCGTCGCTCCCGACCTGCGCGGATACGGGCTGAGTGCAGTGGCGCCGGTGGACGCTACGAACGGCCTTGGCGACTTCTCACAGGACGTCCTGTCACTCGTCGCGGCACTGGGATTGGAGGAAGACAATCCGCTGCACGTGATCGGTTGGTCGCTCGGCGGCGGGGTGGCGATGCAGCTGGCGATGGACGCTCCGGAGAAGATCGCGTCGCTGACCTTGTTGGCGCCCATGTCCCCCTTCGGTTTTGGTGGGACGCGAAGTGTCGATGGCCGTCCCCACTGGGAGGATTTTGCCGGTTCCGGGGGAGGAACCGCCAACCCCGACCTGGTGGCCAGATTGGCAGGTGGAGATCGCTCGGCGGAGGCGCCGACCTCGCCCCGGGCAGTGATGCACGCGCTCTACGTCCATTCCGCCTCCGCGATCCTCGCCGAGGACGAGGAGGATTATGTCGACGGCATGCTCCAGACGGCCATCGGCGACCACAACTACCCCGGTGACTCCAGGCCGTCACCCAACTGGCCCTTCGTTGCCCCCGGCACCCACGGCGTCGTCAACGCCATCTCCCCGGCCTACTGCAACCTGGCCGGGTTCGCCGAGATTGGGCCTCGGCCGCCGGTGCTCTGGATCCGTGGCGAGGACGACATGATCGTCTCGGATCATTCCTTCTCCGAGCTAGGCCACCTGGGTTCACTGGGACTGGTGCCCGGTTGGCCGGGGGAGGAGGCCTACCCCGCCCAGCCCATGGTCTCCCAGACCCGGTACGTCCTGGACAGATACCGGCAGGCAGGAGGCACCTATCGTGAAGAGGTGTTTGCGAGCTGTGGGCACAGCCCTCACATCGAGCATCCCGGCGAAGTGGCCCAGCTGATCCAAGCCTTCTTGCGCACCAGCTAGATCAGGGCGGCGGAGACCCTTGGCCGGGTTGGCCCCCGAAAGTGAACGAGACGAGGAACGAAGATGGACCCCGAGAAGACCGGAACCTCAGGCGGAGCCAGGCGAAAGGAGGTCGAGCGCAGGAGATCGGTGGCGCCGGGCGGCTTTCCCGAGCCGCGGACCAAGGGCGAGCGCACCAAGCGCAGGCTCCTGGAGGCCGCGGAGCAGGTGTTCGCCAAGCTCGGCTACCACGACGCGTCGATCGTCAAGATCACCGAGGCCGCGGGGGTGGCTCAAGGCACCTTCTACGTCTACTTCTCCAGCAAGCAGGCGATCTTCGACGCGGTGGTGGAGGACCTCAACCGGCGCGTCCGCCACTACATGGTCGAGGCATCCTCCAAGGGCGCGACGCGGATGGAGTCGGAGCGGCTCGGCTTCAGGGCCTACTTCGAATTCACGGCGCAACACCCCGCGCTTTACAGGATCATCCGCCAGGCCGAGTTTGTCTCGCCGCCGATGCTGCATTTGCACTACGACCGCCTGGCCGCGGGCTACACGGTGGGATTGGCCAAGGCCATGGAGGCCGGGGAGATCGCCGAGGCCGATCCATTGGTGACGGCCTGGGCTCTGATGGCCGTCGGCGAGATGATCGGGATGCGCTGGATCCTTTGGTCCAAGGAGGGAGAGATGCCCGAAGACGTCTTCGAGGAGACGATGGCCTTCGTAGCCCGCGCGCTCGGCGCCGGGCGGGGAGACAGTGATGCCCGGTGAGCAACGGGTGGGGGTCTCCGCCACCGCCTCCTACCTGCCCCGGGATTGGGTGAGCGCCGCCCAGCTCGAGCAGTGGAGCGGAATACCCGAAGAAGTGTTCATCTCGCGCTTCGGGCTCGACGGTAAGCACGTGGCGGGAGATGAAGAGCACGTCAGCGGCATGGCGGCCAAGGCGGGGCGCCTACTTCTCGAGGAGAGCGGAACCGATCCCACCTCGATCGACGCGGTCATCTATTTCGGCTCGACCTGGAAGGACTACCAGGTTTGGCAGGCGGCACCGAAGATCGCCGACGACCTTGGCTGCGCCCGCGCCTTTGCGCTCGAGCTCGACTATGTCTCCTGCGGCTCAGTGGTGGCACTGCGCGCCGCCAAGGCGTTGGCCGAGTCCGACGACGAGCTGCAGCGGATCCTGTTGGTGGGCGCAAGTCGCGAGTCGCATCTGATCGACTACTCCGATGCCGGGTCGCGCTTTGCGTTCAACTTCGGGGACGGGGCGGTCGCCGCGCTTGTCGAACGGCGAGCGGAGGCGAACAGCCTGCTGGCGACGTCCATGAAGACAGATGGATCGCTCAGCAGGCACGTGAAGGTTCCCGCCGGCGGGTCGGTCCTGCCCGCCAGCCACGAGACCGTCGACAAGGGCCAGCACATGCTCCGGGTCGAGGACACCGCCGCTATGAAGGTTCGCCTCGACGAGGTCTCGCTCGACAACTTCCTGGAGGTTTGCCGCGATTCCGCGCGCCGCTCCGGCATCTCCTTGGACGAGATCGACTGGGTGCTTCCCATCCACATGAAGCAGTCGATGCACAGCGCGCTGCTGGCGGCATTGGGGGTTGGCGAAGATCGGGCGATCTATCTGCGGGACACCGGGCACATGAGTGGTGTCGACAACATCCTCGCCCTCGACCGGCTTTCACGCAGCGGGCGCCTTGGGCAAGGCGACCTGGTGTTGATGGTGGCGGCGGGCACCGGGTACACCTGGGGCGCGACCTTGGTGCGCTGGGGAAGGGCTTCCTGAGCGATGAGCGGCGTGCATTCCATCGGTAGTTGGCTTCCGCAACGGGCCGCTCTCACTCCCGGCCGGGTGGCACTCGAGTTCGCGGGAGAGCAGGTCACTTACCAGGAGTTGTTGTCCAGGAGCCGGTCGCGCGCGGCGGCGTTCTCCGCAGCCGGCCTGAGACACGGGGACAGGGTCGCCGTGCTGGCCCAGAATTGCCCCGAGCAGGTCGAGGTATTCTTTGCCTGCGCCATGGCCGGGCTGGTGCTGGTGCCCTTGAATTGGCGCCTGCGCGCCACGGAGCTTGCGTATCAGCTGAGGGACTCCGGGGCCTCGCTTCTCCTCTACGGCGAGAGTTACGCCGAGCTGGCCGGGGACGCGCTCGCTGAATGCGAAGGCGAACTCGAGGCGGAGCCATTGGTCGCGCAGGAGACACTCGAGACGGACTGGACGGCGCCCGGCGTGGAGGACGATGACCCCCTCCTCATCATCTACACCTCAGGAACGACCGGACACCCCAAGGGTGCGGTGCTCAGCCACGCCAACACCTTTTGGACCAATCTCAGCCTCGACCTGACCGCCAACGTGGATTCGTCGGACATAGTGCTGCAGATCCTTCCTCAGAGCCACGTCGGAGGATGGAACGTCCAGCCGCTCCTCGCCTGGTGGAAGGGCGCCAAGGTGGTGCTCGAACCCGGCTTCGACGCCGGCCGCGTTCTGCGGATCATCGAGGAGAAGCGGGTCACCACCATGATGGGCGTGCCCACCAACTATCTCCTCATGGCCGCCCATGAGGATTTTGCGACGGCCGACCTTTCCAGTTTGCGTCAGCTGGTGGTGGGCGGGGCGCCGATGCCGGTGGCACTTCTTGACCAGTGGCTGGCGAGAGGTGTGATCGTGCTGCAGGGCTACGGCCTCAGCGAAGCGGCACCCAACGTGCTGTGCGTGCCCAGCGAATACGCAAAGGAGAAGCTCGGATCTGCGGGCAGGCCCTACATGCACGTCGAGGTGGCACTTCGCAGGCTTGGCGGCGAGGAAGCCGATTCCCGGGATGGACCCCTGGTCTTCCTACGGGAAGCGGGTTCGGGGGAGCTGCTGGTGCGCGGACCGAACGTCTTCGTCGGTTACTGGGGCAATCCCGAGGCGACGGCACGCACCCTCCGGGATGGCTGGCTCCTGACCGGGGACGTGGCCGAGCGCGACGACGACGGCTTCTATTGGATACGTGGACGCATCAAGGAGATGTACATCTCCGGAGGCGAGAACGTCTATCCCGCCGAGGTCGCCGAAGTCATCTCGGGCCACCCCCTGGTCCTACAGGCGGCGGTTGTGGGAGTTCCGCATCCTCGGTGGGGGGAGACCGGGTACGCGTTCGTGGTGCTGAAGGCTCGGTCGGCGCTCAGTGCCGAAGAGCTGGACGCGTATTGCCGCTCCCGTCTGGCCACCTTCAAGGTGCCCGGGCACTACAGCTTCGTCCCCGAGCTGCCTTATTTGAGTAGCGGCAAGCTGGACATGCGCGGTCTTGGGGAGACGGCCCTGAGCAGGGTGGGCGACGGAAGCGGGTCTAAAGGCTGACGGCGAGGGTCAGGGCCAACAGGGTGACCAGGAGGACGGGAAGCGTCAGCACGATGCCGTTCTTGAAGTAGGTGCCCCAGCCGATCTTCACCCCCTTGCGCTCCAGCACGTGGAGCCACAGGAGCGTGGCCAGCGAACCCACCGGAGTGATCTTGGGGCCGAGGTCGGCTCCGATGACGTTCGCGTACGCACTGACCAGGGTCTGATGTGCTCCGGAAGCGGCGGCATGAATCGAAAGCGCGCCGATGAGAACCGTGGGCATGTTGTTCATCAGGGCAGAGAGCACCGCCACGATGAATCCGACCCCCAGCGCGTTCGCCGCCGTGCCGTGGGACGCAAGCGAATGGATCAGCTCGGTCAGGTATCTTGTCAGCCCCTCATTGCGCAGGCCGAACACCACCAAGTACATCCCCAGCGAGAAGATGACGATCTGCCACGGCGCCTCCCGCACGATCTGGACCGCGTTGATGTCCGCCTCCCCGGGATCGATGCTCCGGTCACGGCGCCATGGGAGGTGATGCCGCCCTGCTACGGCCAGCAGGACGGCGGCTCCCGCGCCTGCGATGGCGGAGACGGGCACCCCTAGCGGATCGGCCACGAAGTATCCGACCAGCAAGACCGCCAGCACCACCCACCCGGCGCGGAAGGTCGGGTGATCCACGATGGCGCTCGATGGCCTGGGAAGCATCTCCGCGCTATAGGTCCTGGGCAGGCGCCGCCGGAACAGGAAAAAGAGCGCCCCTGTGCTCGCTGCCACCGAAACCACATCCACCGGGACCATCACCGCCGCGTAGTGGATGAAACCTATGCGGAAGTAGTCGGCCGAGACGATGTTCACCAGGTTCGAGATCACGAAGGGAAGGCTGCCCGTGTCGGCGATGAAGCCGCCCGCGATCACGAAGGCGAAGCTTGAAGCGGGCGAGAACCCGAGTGCAAGGAGCATCTCGAGGACGATCGGGGTGAGGATCAGTGCCGCTCCATCGTTCGCAAAGATCGCGGATATGGCTGCTCCGAGCAGGATGATCATGACGAAGAGGCGCCTCGCGCTCCCGTTTCCCCACTCGCCCACGTGCAGCGCGGCGAACTTGAAGAACCCCGCGGCGTTCAGGACCAGGGAGATGATGATGAGCGCCACGAAGGTCAGCGTCGCGTTCCAGACGATGTGCCAGACCTCGGGTATGTTCGACGGCGTCACGACTCCGGTTGCCAGCGCCGCCAAGGCGCCGGCGGTGGCGCTGTAGCCGATACCGAGTCCCCTCGGCTGCCAGATGATCAGGGTGAGAGTCGCTACGAAGATGATTACAGCGATTGCCATGCGCTCAGGCGTGCCCTCCGGCATGCGGTTCTCCCGCTGCGGACGGAGAGATCACCGCGCTCACTGCATCCAGTGCCGCGGCACCTCGCTCACTGAGCGAATACCAGATCCATCTTCCTCGGCGCTCGGACGACACAAGTCCTGCTTCCAGGAGCACCTTCAGATGGTGGCTCACGGTCGGCTGAGAACGGTTGACCGGCTCGGTGAAGGCGCATGCGCAGATCGCGCCACTCTCGGCGCGGCGGATGAGGTCGAGCATCTGCAGTCGCACAGGATCTGCCAACGCTCCCAGGGCCGTGGCAAGGACCACCGCGACCTCGAAGTTCATCGGTTCCAGCTTCTCCGGGGCGCAGGCGGGCGCAGTGGTTTCGAGGGGAGAGTTGAGCACAAGGCGATTCTATGGCCGGGGCGCGGCGAGGAGGCGCAATATATTGACACTTGTGGATATGAACGTGCCGGAATAATAGTGCCGCAGCTTCCCGCTGTCCTATTCGTATGCGTTCGCAACGCTGGTAGGAGCCAGGTGGCGGCCAGCTGCATGAGAACACTGGGCCAGGGGCGTGTCGAAGTGCCTTCGGCAGGAAGCTTGCCAGCCGAGTCGCTCAACCCGGTGGTCGTGGAGGCGATGGCCGAAGTGTGGATCGGTATCGCTTCGGCGTCGCCCAAGGTGTTGGCTGACGCCGAGGTTCGGCGCTCCGACGTGGTGATCACGATGGGTTGTGGCGACGCGTTCCCCTTCTACCTTGGCAGGCGCTACCTGGATTAACAGCTGACCGACCCCGCCGGCCTCTCCTTGGGGGAGGTTCGGCCGATCCGTGATCGTATCCGATCGCTGGTGGAGCAGCAGCTTGTAGAACTTTCAGTCCGACTCCGCCGGTCTCAGAATTCCAGGAGCTCTATCACGGCGCGCCGGATCTTTTCGGGAGTGACGACGACCTCTTCTTCGAGCGACGCTGCAAAGGGGGCGACGGGCACCATCGGAGCCGCAACCCGCATCACGGGCGCGTCGAGGTAGAAGAACGCCTCCTCGACGATCTTGGCCGCAACCTCGGCTCCAACGCCGAATGCCTCGTTGTCTTCGTGGACGACCAGCACTTTCGAACAGCGTCTGGCCGAATCCACGATGGTCGCAATATCCAGCGGTGCGATGGTCCTGAGGTCGATGACCTCGATGCTTGCCCGGTCCGACAGCTCTTCCGCGATGGCTGCGGCGTAGTGGCGCATAAGACCGTAGGTGATGATTGACAGGTCCTTGCCTGGCCTGACCACCGACGCCCTTCCAATTGGTATTTCCGGCAGGTGCTCAGGGAGGTTGCCCTTAACCAGCCTGTATGCCTTCTTGTGCTCGAGGAAAAGGACCGGGTCGGGATCGAGGAGCGCGGATCGCAGTAGGCCGGCTGCATCTTCGGGGGTGGATGGCGCCACCACCTTGAGGCCCGGAATGTGGGCGTAGGTCGCTTCGATCGACTGGGAGTGGTAGAGAGCGCCGTGGACGCCGGCGCCGTAGGGTGTGCGGATCACCAGAGGGCAGGAGTACGCGCCCTTTGACCGGTAGTGGATCCGGGCCGCCTCGGAGACTATCTGATCGTAAGCGGAGTGGATGAAGTCCGCGAACTGGATCTCGACGATCGGCAGCCTGCCCGCAAAGGCGAGTCCGATGCCTATGCCGACGATGCTCGATTCCGCGAGCGGGCTGTCCATCACGCGCTCTCCGCCGAACTTTTCGATCAGGCCCTCGGTGGCCTTGAATACGCCTCCGCGCTTCCCGACGTCCTCACCCAGGATCACCGCTTGCGGGAACTCTTCGAGGAGTGAACCCAAGGTGGTGCGGATGGCCTCTATCAAGGTGACCTCGCGCCCCTGCTTACCGGTCGCATCGTTGAATTGCGCCGGCTCGTCGAAGGCGACCGGCCGCGAGTACACCCCCTCTAGGGCCGTGGCCGGATCGGGCGCCGCCTCGGCGAGCGCCCATTCGGCCTCGACGTCGACCCCCGACTTCAACTCCGCCCAGAGCTGCAGGTCGCCTTCTTCGGTCAGGAGCCCTGCCTCGCGCAGGTACTTTCCGAAGGTCACCAGAGGATCCCGGAGTTTGGCCGCCTCGACCTCTTCGGAGGAGCGGTAGGTGCGGTCGTCGTCATCGGAGGTGTGGGCCATGAACCGGTAGGTCTTGGCCTCTATGAGGGTCGGCCCCAAGCCGGCTGCCGCGCGCTCGCGTGCCTCTCTGACGGCTTCGTATACGGCCAGCGGATCGTTGCCGTCCACGATCGTGGAGTACATTCCATACCCCGACGCTCGTAGGCCCACATCGCTGACAGCGCTCTCAAGCTCCAGGGGAACGGAGATGGCGTATCCGTTGTTCTCGCAGATGAAGACGACCGGCAGGTGATGGATGCTCGCGAAGTTTAAGGACTCGTGGAAGTCGCCCTTGGAGGTTGCGCCTTCTCCGAAGGTGACGAAGACGACCTCATCCTGTTCACGCCGCTGAACGCCGAGCGCGATTCCTACCGCGTGAGGAAGATGAGTGGCGATCGGAGAGGAGCCCGTGACGATTCGCAACTCGGGCACGCTCCAGTGGTTGGGCATCTGGCGGCCACCTGACATCCGGTCGTTGCCCTTGGCCAGGTGCGCCAGAAGTATCTCGTTCTCAGAGGTTCCCAGCCCCAGCACGAGTCCCAGGTCCCGATAGTAGGGCAGGACCCAGTCGCTGCCGGGGCGTACGGCCGCAGCGATCCCGAGATGCGTTGCCTCGTGGCCCTGGGACGAGATCGCGAATGGCGTCTTGCCCGAGCGGTTCAGGTTCCACATCTTCTGGTCGAGCAGTCGCGCCTCGACCATTTTGCGGTACATCCACAAGACGTCGATGTCTTCCAAGCCCAACTTCGCGTGACGTGATAGTGGGAGCTCACCTACTGGTTCTGTTTCACTAAGCATCTCTGCCTCCGGGGTCGACTCAGGAGCTCTTTCTCGCGAACTTTCATCGACAAATCCAGACTCCGCTGAAGATTCCTGCGGATTTTCAGCCACCGGCTCGGCCTCAGCCACCGGCTCGGCCTCAGCCACCGGCTCGGCCTCAGCCACCGGCTCGGCCTCAGCCACCGGCTCGGCCTCAGCCACC
>JAKAEN010000201.1 GCA_021818355.1 Actinomycetes bacterium
GCCTCGACCGGGCAAGGAGGGGCGACGGTCGGCCCAACCAGGCCGCGACGCCGGCACAAGGCCTTGCCGCCAAGTGGTTGGGATTCGCACACCCTCCCAAAGGGCGCTTCGGCACTTGCCGGGGCACTCTAGGGCTCACTGGGGGAGCGAGGACCAGTTTTCGTAGTCGTTGACCGCGTATCCCCCGAAGCCCGACAGCTGGCCGAAGGAGGCCGTGAAGCCGTCCAGTGCCGCCACCAAAGATCCTTGGCTGGTGAAGCTGGTGGAGAGCCCTGGGGTGGTGTCGACTGCGACCATGGCCTTGTGTCCGGCCGATGTCGCCGCGGAGAGGAGCGGGGTGGCGACTGCAGCCACGCCGTTCGAGCCGCTCAAGGTGGAGCGGTAGGCCATGATGTCGATCGAGTCGGAGTGCTCGATCATCCACAGGCCGAGCCCCACCCCGCTCTGGCCGGCCGGATACTGGTTCAGCCAGAACGGCAGCGTCAGGGAGAGAGGCAGGCCGATGCCGTGAACCGCGCCCTCGAGGTAGGCGACGTTGTCCATCCAGGCCTGCACCACGCCGCTTTGATCGCTGGTCCAGGTGGAGAGGGTGTAGGGCTCCAGATCAAGGTTCATGCCCGAGAAGCGTGAGGCGGGAGCCACGGAAGCGTTGTAGGCCGATACCCAGTCCACCAGGCCGGTGAGGCCGGCATGGGTCGGATCGGTCGCCCAATCCGGGCTGCCTCCCAGGGCGTACACCCCGATGCCAGAAGAGGTTGCCGCGGCCACGAAGCCGGAATAGGCCGAGGAGCTGACAGCGCCGGAGATCTGCAGGTAGATCAGATTGACGTGGTTCGCCCTGGCAAATGCGAGCACCTGGTCGGGAGCGGAGGCGACCAGGCCGGCGTGCCAGAGCCACATGGCGCGGACGCCGGGAATGGCCGGCGCCACCACTGGTCCGGCCGCCGGGGCCGGGCCGGTGGTAGCGGTGGGGGCCGGGGCCGAAGGCGCCGTTCCGGTGCTCCCGGTCGAGGCCGGATGCGAAGAGGACGGGCTTGCCGGGTTGTTCCCGGCAGCCGAGGACCGCGCGGCGGTGGGGCCGGGACCGCTGGTAGGCGAGGCCGGGCCGTGTCCCGACGCCCCTTCACCCGCGATCCCCGTGGTCGCGGGCGCAGGCGCTCCGCCGGGCAAGGCGCTTCCCGTTGAGGCGGGGCCGGCGGTCGAGGGCGTCCCGCCACGAGTCGTCGGGCTCGAAACCGTAGTGGGCGAGGTGGCGGCGCGAGAGAAGGCCGTATTCCTCCCGGAGAGGCCGATCATCGGGTACACCGCAAGGGCCGCCACGGCGAGCGCGAGAAGGAGCACGGGCACGGCGATGCGGAGGTGCCGCGAAAGATTCCGATGGCGTCCTGGCGCCGATGATGCGAGTTCACGATCACCTTCCTCCTGCTCGAGGATAGGAGCCGGGAGCAAGGCAAGGGATGCCGTGGGCCGGGCGAGGAAGCCGTCCTCGTCGACGAGCGTGGTGCCTTCTTCGGAACGGTTGGGTCGATTCGGTGGGCTGGCCTCCGCGCCCTTCACCCTGAACCTGTCCTCGGCCGAGGGCGAGGCCTCCGGCAGAGCCTTGGTCTCGGAACGGGGCGGCCCACTCATAGTGTTTAATTCGGCACTTACCAGCGGATCTTGAGCCGTGCGACCACTGTGCGTCGATGAGAATTTCATCATCCCATCCCCGTTTCCCGGGCTTCGGACCGCGGGATCCCCGCGCGGGCCAACCCGTCCACGATGTGGCGCGAGCGAAGGGCGGGCCCGTTCGGACAGCCATGATCGCCGCCGTGCCCCGGCGAGCCGAACTCCTGAGCTTGGCCCGGCGCCTTCGGCGAGGGCTTTCGCCCACCCTCCGGCTTGGAGCCGGCGGGAGTCCCGGTGAGGGGAGACCTTGCCACGATCGCTTCCCAGCCTGCCGCCTCTGTCATGCCGGCCTCCGCCCGTGGGAGTTCGCCCACACCGACGCCGGCCGGCCAATCCCGCACGCGGTGGCGCGACCGGTTGAACTCAGGTCTTGCGCGCCCCGACGGTGGCGCCAAGGCCCGAATGGCCCCCCTTGGAGGCGAATCCGTCACTGCTTCGATGGCTAAGACGACGGTGCGACCCGCACCGGCCGCGTGGACGCCCCGGAGAGCCTCGGGTCACCTCCCTCCGAGGTTGCGATAGAGCTCGGGTGGCGCCGGGAAGGCCGGCTGCATGATGCTGACGCTCCTGATGGTCAGCCTCACCGGGAAGGAGGACGACCTACCGGGCGTTCCGACGAATGTCCCTCCGACCGCCAGATTCATCAGCAGGTACATGGGAACGTGGGGAACGTGCTCGGTGGACTTGAAGACCTGGACACCGTCGATCAGCCAGACCAGCTCGCCGGGTGTCCAGATCAACTGGTAACGATGGAACCCCTGCGAAAAATCGGCGCCCCGGAATACGTGGTAGTGGTCCGATGCCCCACCCGTCGAAAGCCGCCAGTGCTGCGCCATCCAGATCTGGTCCGGAAGCTGCCCGCGCTCCTCGACGATGTCGACCTCGGGCAGAGCGGCGCCGCTCTCGGGAAGAAGCCAGAACGCGGGCCACAGCCCGGGATCGTTGACCAGGCGGGCCGTTATCGTGACCTTCCCGTACTCGAATGCGAGCCGCTTCTGGGTGGAGACCATGCCCGAGGAGTAGGCGGGGCCGAAGAGGCCGCCCTTGGTGGCGGTGATGGTCAGCAGCCCTCCGGAGGCGGCCACGCTGGCCGGCTCGTAGGTCTGAAGTTCGTTGTTGTAGGGGAACTTCCAGTGCAGGACGTTGAAGCTCTCCCTCAGCGACTCGGCCGAGGAGAAGACCGGGGCGAAGACGAGTCCCGGCCGCGACGGCGAAACGACTCCCGGGGTGCCGCCTGCCGCCGGGTTCACCGGCGCTTCGGGCTCGGACTCGAGCGGCAGCGGATGCGAGGTCGCGTGATAGCCGGCGTAGGAGCCGCCGTAGACCGCGGCTCCAAGCGCCACCAGCACGGCGGTCGCAACCGAGAGGCGCATGCGCAGCGCCTTGCGCCGGGTTGCCCTCCGCAGTCGAGCCAACCCCTCGGAGGCGTCCGAGGCCCGCAACTCCTCCAGCGTGGCCGTGCGCATGCTATCTGGACCCCCATGCCGTGCGAACCATGGCGTTCCAGCTGTGCCGCCTGGTGAAGAACTCCACGTGGCCGCGGATGCGCCAGACAACGGTCAGGTAGTAGTACCAGGTCGAGAGCGATAGCGCGCTGAGGGCCAAGCGTACGAGCTGGGAGCGGCTGAGCATCTTGAACGAGCTCATGTCGAGAGCCAGGGAACCGATCGCCAGCAGGTAGTCGAAGCACACCGCGGCACCCAGCAGCCAAAGCAGCATTCCCACCGGCTGGTTCCTGACCAGGGCCAGATAGCCGATTCCAACCATGCCGAGCACCCCAAGATAGGGCCCCAGAACCTCCACCAGTCCCAGGTACGGGATGCCGAAGAGGCCGACGGCTCCGTAGCGGAGCTTGCCGACCATGCCCTTGTAGCGAAAGATGTTGGCGAAGTTGCCCTTGGCCCAGCGACGCCTTTGACCGGAGAGGCTGGCCAGCTGCTCCGGAGCCTGAGTCCAGCAGACCGCCTCCGGCGAGAAGCCGACCCTGTACTTGGCCCCCATGTCGCTGAGAAGGCGATGCAGGCGCAGGACGATCTCCATGTCCTCGCCCGGGGCGCTGCGGCTGTATCCGCCGATCTCCACCAGAAGCTCCCGGCGGAAGACGCCGAAGGCGCCCGAGATGATCATCAGACTGTTGAAGAGCGACCAGCCGGTGCGGCCACCCACGAAGGCCTTGGCGTACTCGATGAGCTGCAACCTGGGCAGCATGCGGCGGGGAACGTCGACCCTCTCCACCAGGCCCCCACGGACGTCGCAGCCGTTTCCCACCCGCACGTAGCCGCCCACCGCGACCAGCCGCTCCCAGTCGTCCAGGAAACGATGGGCGATGTGGAAGAAGGCGTCGGGATCGACCAGGCTGTCGGCGTCGATCATGGCCACCAACGGCGAGGTGGCGGCATTCAGGCCCACGTTCACGCTCTCGCCCTTGCCGGAGTTCTCCTTGTCCATCACCAGGAGGCCGGGGAACGCCGGGCTGGAGTAGGCGCCGCGAATCGGCGCCTTCACCTCGATCGCTCCGCTGAGCATGTCCGTCGCGCCGGCCGCGAGCCCGTACTTGTCCATCAGCACCTGCAGCGTCCCGTCACGCGAGCCATCGTTGACCACGATGATCTGCAAGGCCGGGTAGTGATTCCGGAGCAGGCTCTCCACGGTGGCCACGATGGTCAGCTCCTCGTTGAAGGCGGGAACGATCACCGATATCGGCGGGTAGACATGGCTCTGTCCGTCGGAGAGGAACGGGATCCTGGCGCGCACCTCCTCCCGCCTCACCTGAAACGCCGACAGGCACAGAAGTACCACGTAGAAGAGGTTGACTGCCAAGGCATAGATCAGCATGCCCGCGATCAGGTCGTGCAGAACCCTCGTCATAGCCCGGCACCACCGATTGCCGGGGACCAAGCGCCTGGCCGCCCGTGGCGGACCTGGTCCGCCTGACGGCGCCCGAAGCTGCCGGCGGCGCACCTCCGGCCCCCGGACCGATCTCCCGTCCCGAGCAGCGATCCTCCCGGCCCCACTAGACCGCGTCCTTCATGCCGAGCCGGAAATCGCCGCCGGCCTCGCCGTCGCCGAGCGCGAGGGACTCGCCGGCGCGATACCTTACCCACCACGAGGAGTCGGAGGCGGCGGCCGTCGTGACCATGGCGCGCACCGCGGCATCGTCTATCTGCCAAGCGCTACCGACGAAGGCGATGCGCGCCTCCTCCAGACGCCACCAATGGTCCCTCCTGGGGGGCATCTCCTTGCGCGTAATGACGTAAAGGCGGATGGCGGCGCACACGGCGTCGATGTTCTCGCCCGTCAGCAGCGACTCCCAGTCGGGTTCCACCTCCTCGACCAGATCGGACCGCATCAGCAGGAATTCGAGCGCCCCCACCTGCAGGCGATCCACCCCCGCCAGGAACTCCTTGACCGCCGGCACCAGGTCCACCTGGGCGGTCATCATGATCTCGGCGGCGAGTCTGGGGCGCACGTTCCCATACCCCATCAGGGCCAACCAAACCAGGCGCGCGTCGGAATCGTCCTCGACCCAGCGGGCCGCGGCCAGGATTGCCAGGTAGACGTCAACGTCCCAGCGCCGGCCCAAGACCGCGCGCAGGGCCTCGGGAACCACCGATGGGCCGCCGAGGTGGAAGAGGAGCTCGGCCGCGTTGATACGCGTGCTGCG
>JAKAEN010000202.1 GCA_021818355.1 Actinomycetes bacterium
TTCCGATCTGCAGCGGCGCGCCGCTGTTCGTCCTGGCCAACGTGGTCGACGACATCGACATGGGCATAACCCATGTGGTCCGGGCCGAGGAGCACCTGCCCAACACGCCCAAGTCGATACTCGTCTTCAAGGCTCTGGGGGCGGACCTGCCCGCTTTCGGCCATGTGCCCGTTCTCGTCAACGAGAAGCGCCAGAAGCTTTCCAAGCGGCGCGACCGGGTGGCGGTGGAGGACTACCGCAACTTGGGATATTTGGCGCCGGCAATGATCAACTACCTTGCGCTGCTCGGCTGGAGCCCCAAGGACGGCCGTGAATTCATGACAGTCGAGGAGATGACCGCGGCCTTCGACATAGGCTCCGTCGGGCACTCACCCTCGTTTTTCGACGAGAAGAAAATGGCGCACTTCAACGGGGTCTACATCCGAGCGCTCTCCGACGAGGACTTTTTGAAGGAGAGCATTCCTTTTCTCGAGCGCAGTCCTTGGTGGACGGGCGATGAGGAGCAGGTTGCCGTTTATCGGCGGCTGGCTCCGCTCGTGAGAGAGCGAGTGGCCGTGCTCTCGGAGGTCGCCGCCCTGGTGAGGCCGGTCTTCGAACACGAACTCTCGCTGGTCGAGGAGGACGTGCAAAAGGAGATCAGCTCCAACTCCACGGCTGAGCAGACGCTGAGCGAGGTCCGGAAGCTGCTCGAGGGGCTGGAGTCCTTCGAGCCGGCACTTCTGGAGGCGGTGGTGCGCGGCTATGCCGAAGAGCGTGGCCTCGCATTACGCAAGATCCAGGCGCCGCTCCGGGTCGCCACCACCGGCTCGCGGGTGGGCCTGCCACTTTTCGAGACCTGGTCCGAGATCGGTCGCGATGGTGTGCTGGCTCGCCTGGCGCGCTTCTGCTAAGGGGTTGCTCGCGCGAGGGTCTTTGATTCGGGCCGCCCGGGAGTGCCAGCCTTGATCAAGCTCGTCTTCAAGGCACCTCGATCCTCGTCCTGCTCGGCGCGACCTATTTCGTCTACACGTTGTACGAGGTCTACTCCTTCGGCCAGCACAATTATGCGCGCCCGGAGCGCGCGGAGGTCGTGCTGGGCGCGGCGGAGTACGACGGGGTCCCCTCCAGCGTCCTGGAGGCGCGCCTCGATCACGCTCTCGCGCTCTACCGGGAAGGCCTTGCCAAGGTGATCATCACCACAGGAGGCGCCGAAAAAGGGGACACCTATAACGAGGCGGAGGTCGGCGCGCGCTACCTGCGCAACAAAGGGGTTCCATACGCCGACGTCGTCGCGGTGCCCACCGGCAACGACACCTATCAGTCGATGGTGGTTGTGGCCGACGTGCTTCGTTCGATGCACCTGACGAGCGCCATCTTCGTCTCCAACCGGTTCCACGAGTACAGGGTCAGAGGTATCGCTTCGAGCCTTGGAATCACCGACTACTCATCGCCCGTGACGGCATCCCCTATCCACGGCGAGGCGCTGCTCAAGTATTACCTGCGTGAAGCGCTGGCGGTGTCGGCAGGGAAGCTGGTGGGCTACAAATTACTGAGCGTCCTCAGGCATGGAAGCTGAGCGTCCCGGTTAAAGTGGGAGTACCCTTTCGGGGGTGGTGTAATCGGCAACACAGCAGGTTCTGGCCCTGCCATTGAGGGTTCGAGTCCTTCCCCCCGAGCTGATTTAGCGTCGGCGCCGGCCCGGTGCCTGGAGAGTTTTGGATGGCGGGCCGCAGCAGCGGCCCGTTTCCATTGCTGCGCCGGCAAGGACGCCCGGGTCATCTTGGGCAATGAGTGCGCAGGCGTGCGCCTTCTGCACCCCTCCCCGATATGATGGTATTCCCGGCGCAAGCCGCTTGGCCCCATCGTCTAGAGGCCTAGGACACCACCCTCTCAAGGTGGAGACACGGGTTCGAACCCCGTTGGGGCTGCCACTCAGGATGGATCATTCCTCCTGTGCGACGGCGAGTGAATTCACCCAGCCGGAGTCATTTCTCACACATCAGTGTGACCCCGGCGCCAAGCAGCCAAACATCCTTGGCGATCGCCATTCCGGCCTGGGTGGGCCAAAAGCTTCCTGGTTTGTGAAGCGTCGGCGTGCGCAGGTACATACCCAGCAGGCCGGCGGCGAACCCGGTGAGCGACGCCCCCGCAAGGCGGTTGGGAACGAGCGGCAGCAAGAGTGCGGCACCGATCCCGATTTCCGCGACGGATAGCGCCTTTGCGAATTGCCCTGCGGGCAACTGCCCCAGGAATGGGTATGCGCCGGTCGCCATTCCATGCAGCCCTTGCGCCCGTTCCTCGCTCGCCTCCCACTTCTCGAGTCCTGAGTGAAGAACGTAGGCGCCGATTGCCGCCCGGGCCGGAAGCTCGCGCCAAGGGATCTTCATGCCGCCTCCTAGATCTGGGGCCGTCTCCTGGCGAGCGGCTGCCGGGGTGCCGTGCGCGCCGTTTCGCTGCTCGCGGATACGGAACTTTCTCTTTCGGTCCGATGGTAGTCCGGCGATGTCTTTGGCCGCCCGGCCCCGGTGCACCGGTTGGCATGCACACCCAAGCGCGAACTGCGCGGATACCATCGGACAATGCAAAGCATCGAAGGCGTTCGGGCGGTGGTGACCGGCGCGACCAGTGGCCTCGGTGAGGCGATGGCCGACGCGCTTCTCGAGGGTGGCGCCCATGTGGCGTTCGCCAGCCGGCCCGGGGAGCGTCTGGAGGCCGCGGTTCAGCAAAGGCGGCGGCGTGGCCTGAAGGCGGTGGCTGCTCCCGTCGACGTGCGCGATGCGGTGGCGGTGCGGGCCGCCGCCGAGAGGGCGGTCGACGAACTGGGTGGTCTGGACATCGTCTTCAACAATGCCGGAATCGGAATGCGCACCGTGAACCCGCGCTTCTTCCAGGAGCCAAAACCCTTCTGGGAGGTTCCCGTCGAGGGCTTCGTGAACGTCATCAATACGAACCTGATTGGCTACTTCCTGGTCGCGAGGGCGTTCAGCCCTTACTTCATCGACCAGGGCCGAGGACGCTTCGTCAACGTGTCGATGAATCACGAGACTATGAAAAGGCGTGGATTCGTGCCCTACGGCCCATCCAGGGCCGGCACGGAGTCCCTGAGCCACATCATGACCGAGGACCTGCGTCCGTTCGGGATTACCGTCAACATGCTCCTTCCCGGAGGCGCGACAGCTACCGGAATGATCCCCGACGATCTCCCCCAGGAGGCGCGCGGTGCCCTCCTTCCGTCGTCCGTGATGGGCCGGCCCGCCGTGTTCCTTGCCTCGGCCGAGGCGGAGGGTTTGACGGGTGAGAGGATCGTGGCAAAGGATTTCGACAGCTGGATTGAGGGCTTCCGTTCCAGGTCGTGAATTGACGCTGGCGGTGGCGACTAAGTGCCGGCCAGGTCGCGTCTGGGGTAGACAAGCAGACCCCCTGCGAAGGCGACGAGGCCGATCCCGGCCATGATCCCTGCGGCGAGCCAGTCCGGCGCCGCGGCCGGCGCAGGTGCGATGTGGACCAGCAGTGACGTGTCCTTGACCCAATGGTTGAGGTTGGTCACCGCACCTACCAGCTCTATCAGGAAAGACCAGGCAATGATCGCGTAGCCGGTCGCCGCCGCGTATCGAGGCAGGACGGCGTAGATGAACGCCCCGATCCCGAGGACCAGCAGTGCCGGCGGGGCAATGCTGATTCCCGCCTTTAGCAGCTCCCACAGCTGGAGGCCGGTGCCCTGGGTCGACACTCCGACCCATCCGGCCGCGCCCGCGACCACGGCTTCGATCACCAGCATCGCGGCGCCCACCCCCACCTTTCCAGCCAGCCAGCGACGGCGGCTGACCGGCCTGGCCAGCAGGTGGTCGAGCCTGCCGTCAGCCTCCTCGGCACGGACCGCCCCCAGTTGGGCGGCCGCTCCGAGTGCCAGCGTCGCTCCGACCATCAGGAGCGTGACGCCCAAGTAGGCGGCGGCGCCTGCTCGGATGACGCCCATGCGCCTGATCATGTCCTGGGCAGTGGAGGATCCGGTGATCGCTTCGGCGCCGGCCTTGGAGATCCAGCCGAACACGGCGCTGACTATGGCCAGGGCCACAATCCAGGAGACAGCCGTGGTCCGCGACAACACCCAGTCGAGGCCGATATGGCCGCTGAAGCCGAAGTGCCTGGAGCGTGCCGCCTCGCGCTCGGGTAGGGCGGCGGCGCCAAGGTCGCGCTTGGATGCGATCACGATCCCGACCGAAGCGATCACGGTCCCGACCACGGCCACGAGCAACGCCGGAGGCCAGGAGGTCCCGGTCGCCGGGTGCATGGCGTCGATCCAACCGAGGGGCGTGATCCAGCGCACCCATGAAAGGCCGGGGGAGGTGGCGGAGACCATTCGCAGGAGGTACGCGATGCCCAGCGCAGCCCCGCCGATCATGTTTGCCTGGTGTCGCGACGCGGCGACCTGGGATGCGAGAAAGCCGATTGCGCCGAATGTGGCCGGGGCGGCAACGAGTGCCGCTGCATAGAAGAGGGCGGCCGGAGCTGAAAACGCTCCGTAATAGCTCCCGACGACGGTCGCCGTTACCGCGATGGGTACCCACATGACCGCGAGACCTCCAGCCAGGCCGAGCACCGCCTGCAAGGAGGCGCCCACCCGGGTGGTCCTCCCGGAGAGGAAGTACTCCCAGCGACCCGCGTCTTCTTCGGCTCGCGTCAGCCGGCTGGCGGTAAGGAGCCCCACGATGGCTCCCAGGGGAAGCAGCGAGGCCATCGAGTGGAACGGAATCCATCCGGCGATCGTGTCCAGGTTGCGACCAACGCCCAACAGTGCGGAGATCCCCACGTTGTGCTCCAGGCTCGCGACGAGGTACGCACGGGATTCGGGGGTCGGGTAGCTCATTTGGTAGCCGACGGCGGAGTCCACCACGATGAGGGCGAAGACCAGGCCCCAGCCCAGGCCGGTGCGCGCGGCACGTCGAAAGGTCTGCTTGAGAACGACGTATGGTGAGGCTTCATCGGCCATTTCCGCGCTCCTCGACAGTCTGGCCGTAGTGGGACAGGAACAACTCTTCCAGCGTCGGCTCCCGCACGAGGAGATGGCTGGTGCCCGCTTCGGCGAGGAGTTCCAGTACCGGCTCGACCGGTCCCTCGGCGTGGAAGTGCACATGGTGGTCGGTGGCCACCAGGCCCCGTACCCCGGCGAGGCCGGAGAGCCGGGCGGGAATCCGGTCGACATCGGCGTCGATGGTCAGTGCCGACAGGTGGCGCATTTCGTCCAAGTTTCCGAGTTCGATCAATCTCCCGCCACGCAGTATCGCCACGCGATCACAAAGAGCCTCCACCTCCGAAAGGGCGTGCGAGGAGAAGAAGATCGTCTGT
>JAKAEN010000203.1 GCA_021818355.1 Actinomycetes bacterium
CCTGCCAAGGTCACAGAAGCGGGGTTGGTTCCATGGGCGGAATCCGGGATCAGCACCTTGGCCTTCCGGTTGCCGCGGTGGCGATGGTAGGCCTTCATGATCAGGAGCCCGGTCAGCTCCCCTTGCGCTCCCGCTGCGGGAGCGAAGGTCGCAGCGTCCATGCCGGTTATCTCAAGCAGGTACTCCTCCACCGTGCAGATCAGCTCCAGCCAGCCTTGGATGGCCGATACCGGCGCCAGTGGGTGGACGTTGGAGATGCCGGGCAGGCCGGCCACGGTATCGGCGAGCTTGGGGTTGTACTTCATGGTGCAGGAGCCGAGCGGGTAGGAGCCGAGATCCACCGAGTACTGGCGATGGGTGAGCCGCGTGAAGTGGGCCACCAGATCGCGCTCCGACACCTCGGGGAGGTCCAGGGTCTCCTCGCGCAGGTAGGCGGCATCGATGACCGAGGCGGGATCCACCAATGGCACGCCATTGTTGCGCAGGGCTCCGCTGCGGCGCCCCGTCGCTGATAGCTCGAAGATGGTCGGTTCGGGGCCTCCTCCCATCATGGGGATGGAGGTCGCCTTGCCTCCGGCAGCAAAGTTCTGGGTCTGGGTCACTTCAGCACCTCGGCAAGCTCGTCGACGTAGCGGTCCATCTCCGCCTTGGTCCTCTTCTCGGTTACCGCCACCAGCAGCGCTCCTTCGAAGGCGCCGATCGAGCGCCTCCCTTCCAGCGCCACCCCGGCCAGGAAGCCGCGGCCGAGCATATCTTCCACGACTTCGGACGCCGGGCGTCCGAGGGAGACCGGGAACTCTCGCACCGATCCGCCTCCGAGGTGGACGGTGCCGATACCGCGCTCCTGCATCAGCGAAGTGAGATAGTGGCGTCCTGAGAGGCAGCGCCGGCCCAGCTCGCGGAAACCCTGACGGCCAAGCCAGGAGAGGTGGATGGCGGCCCAGACGGCCATGAGGGTCTGGTTGGTGCAGACGTTGGAGGAAGCCTTCTCCCGGCGGATGTCCTGTTCCCTGGCGCGCAGTGTCGTCACGTAGGCGGTGTTCCCTCTGGTGTCCACCGTCTCCCCCACCAGACGGCCCGGCAGCAGACGCACCAGCTCGGCGGTGGTGGAGAAGAGTCCCAGGTAGGGGCCCCCGAAGGATAGGGGTATGCCGAGCGACTGCCCCTCAGCCACGGCAACGTCGGCGCCAAGTTCGCCGGGAGTCTTGAGCAGGCTCATGGCCACCGGATCGTACGCCACCACCAGAAGGGCACCGGCCTCGACCGCACGGCGCTTCAGCGCGGCCACGTCCTCGATCAGCCCCAGGTAGTTGGGATAGGCGACCACGTAGCATGCCACTCCGCTCGCGTCCTCGGGCCAGACCGTCTTCCCGGCGGCGTCGACCGGCGCCACCTCGATCTCGTGCCCGGGTCCCATGGCGAAGGTGGACACCGTCTCGCGCCAGTGCGGGTTCACCGCCTCGGAGATGACCACCCTGGAACGCCTGGTACGCGCAGCCGCCAGGTTGACCGCTTCGACCAGAGCCGAGGCCCCGTCGTATAGCGAGGCGTTCGAGATCGGCAGGCCGGAGAGGCGGGACACCAGCGTCTGGTACTCGAAGAGCGCCTGGAGCACGCCCTGGGCCACCTCTGGCTGATAGGGCGTATATGCGGTCACGAACTCGCTACGGCTACCAAGCGCCCGTGGTGCCGAATAGAGGTCGTGGTCGTAGGTTCCGCCTCCGGCGAAGCAGACAAGCTCGCGCGAGGCCGGCCGGTTTCGCGAGGAGATCAGCTCCATCTTTTCGATGACCTCGACCTCCGACAGGGCCGCCGGCAGGCCCAACGGCCGCCCCAGCCTGAGGGCCTCGGGTATGGAGGTGTATAGGTCGTCTAAGGATTGCAGCCCGAGGAAGCTCAGCATCGAGCTGATCTCCTCCTCGGTATGCGGCACGAAGCTGGACACGGAAGGGCCTTCCCTTTCTTGGACTATTTGAGCTCTGGCGCGCCGGCGCGGCTCAACTCGACTTGCGAACGAATGGCAGAGGGCAGATCGTGCCTGCGATGGATCGGGCACCCGAGCGGAGCTCGACCTCGGCCCCTTCCTGCAGGGAGGGGTCCGCCAGGCAAAGGGCGATGCCCACCCCGAGAACGGGTGAGAAGTTTCCGCTGGTGGAGAAGCCCACCTGCTCGCCTCCTGCGAAGAGCTCCATGTGCTCGCGCATCGGCTGGCGGGTGCCGCCCTTCACCCCGAAGAGGAGGCGGCTCGGTCCGGCAGCCAGCTCCGCCTCCAGTGCGGCGCGGCCGATGAAGTCCCCCTTTGTCATGGAGACGACCCAGCCCAGCCGGGCCTGATAGGGGGTGATGCCTTGTCCCAGCTCGTGCCCGTGCAGCGGCAGCGCGGCCTCGAGGCGGAGGGTGTCGCGGGCGCCAAGGCCGGCCGGCACGATCCCCGCATCGAGAATGCGGCCGAAAAGCTTTTCCGCCGCGGAATTGGGCACCGAGATCTCGACCCCGTCCTCTCCGGTGTAGCCCGTGCCGGCCACCACCACCGGCGTCCCTTCGTAGGCGAGCTCGGCGACGCGGAACCTGCCCACCTGGGCGGCGTCGGGGAAGACGGCGCTCAACCGAGCCCTGGCCCCCGGGCCTTGCACCGCAAGGACGGTGCGGTCCAAGGTGACGTCGGTGCCCCCGATCGAGGAGATGACCGAGGCCGTGTTGGACGCATTGGGCATCACGTCGAAGCGTTCCTGGGAGACCCACCAGACGATGATGTCGTCGACCACCGAGCCGTCCTGGCCGAGATGGTGCGTGTACTGCGCGCGTCCGGGGGCGATCTTGTTGAGATCGTTGGTAAAGCTGCGCTGCAGAATCTCGAAGGCGCCCGGTCCCTCCAGGCGCACAGTTCCCAGGTGGGACACGTCGAATACGACGGCGTCGTTGCGGCAGGCCAGGTGCTCGGCGACGGTTCCCTGGGGATACGCCAGCGGCATCTCCCAGCCGCCGAAAGGCACCATCTTGGCCCCGAGGCGCTTGTGGTAAGAATTTAGAAAACTGTACTTAAGGTCCACCGGATCAACAATACCCAAGGCGCCTGGCCAATGCGCCAAGCTGCGAGATCATCGCGGCGGTGGAGTTCCGGCGCGCGGCCGGAGCGGGATCAGTTGGGGGCCGCGGCCACCGACGGGGCGTCGGCCGCCTCGGACCCGGGAGCCGCATCCTTGGCCCCGCGGAAGTCCGAAATGGAGACGATCTGGTCCTCGAGCTCATGCTTGATGTCATCGAGAGAGAGCACCATGCCGAAGACCATCTGGTTGCCGCGCATCACGTCGACGAGGTTCTCCTCGTCACGTGCCAGCACGGATTTCGATCCCCCACAAAAGACGAGGCCGGCGTTCGAGAGGGTCATGCCCTCGATCTTGGAGATCGATTCGACCATTCGCCGAACCCCTTGAAGCGCCAGGCCGTTGTCGATAAGGCGCTTCACCAGCTTGAGCCTGATGAGATCCTCATAGGAGTACCTGCGCTGAGATCCGCTGCCATGTGCGTCTGCGATGGAGGGCCTGATCAGATCCGTGCGGGCCCAATAGTCGAGCTGGCGATAGCTGATGCCGACGATCTTGGCGGCCTGCAGGCCGCTGTAACCCTCGACCTCGCTGGTTTGGTTCACCTCAGAGTGTCCTCTGTTAAACGTCAAAGACGCCCTAATCCTACTACAGCTTTCGAACCACCCTCGGCCCGGCTTTAGTTGCAATCGTGGAATTTCGCGCATGAAACCCCGTCCCGGCGGTCCTCGCGCATCGAAAACTCCCCCGTCGGCGCCGATTCAGTGGACGGTGCAGAGCCGGGGCACGCTCTGAACATGGAGCTCAAAGCTCGGGAGAAGGCAGTCCTCACCAGTCAGCGGCTCGGTTGAAAGCCTGCCCTATAGAAGACGGACTTCCAGCCCCATTAGGAGAAGTCCTCCGGAGTGATGTTGTTGAGGAATTCGCGGAACTCGTCCAAGACTTCCGCCTCCTCCCCTTCGACCTCGAGGTTGTCCTCGAAGGCTTCCTCCTCCTGCACCACCACGCCCTCACGGGCCATCAGGTCGTCGGCGACGAAGATAGGCACCCGGGCCCGGATGGCCAGAGCCACCGCGTCGGAAGGACGAGCGGAGACCACCGTCTTGCCCAGAGGGCCGACAAGATGTATGTCCGCGTAGTAGGTCGCCTCGACCAAGTCGACAACCACCACCCGCTCGATGCTTCCACCGAGACGCCCTACCAGTTCGAGGGCGAGATCGTGGGTCAGCGGGCGAGGGGCTTCGTAGCCGCGCTGTGCCATGGCTATCGCCGTGGCCTCGGGCGCCCCGATGAAAATGGGCAGGCTGCGGTGCGGCTCGGCAATCTCACGCAGCAGGATGAGCGGCGTGTTGGAGCGAAGATCGACCCTCACTGAAGACAGCTCGACTTCAACCATGAGAACAGCCTAGTGCCATTTTTCCCGTGGCGGGAGAGGCGGGGCCTCGCTCTAGGGCCGCTCTCCGATGAGATCCGACACCAGGAGGGAAAGCAGCAATCGCCGGAAGCGCTCCGAGTGCTCCTCCAGTGCTCGCGCCGTCTCCGCCGCCTTGCGCCTCCCGCGGGCTCCACCCGTGCCGAGCTGGGTGGCAACCAACTGTTCGATCAGCCCGAACTCTTTCTCCACCGAGACGCGGAGGGACTTGAGGTGGCGCGGCCCCAGGCCAAGCCCGTCCAGGCTCTTGGCCACTTTGGCCAACTCGACCAGCTGGCTGTCGTAGGCGACCACCCCGTGCACCTTGGTCGGCTTGACGATGCCGAACTGCTCGAGTTCGGCGAGGAAGGCGGCGTTTATGCCCGCTTGGGCGATGAACTCCCGTGATCCCAGACTGCCGGACACCGCCTCCGAGGACTCGGCGGTCTGGTCGGGCGCGGGCTCCTGGGCAGCGCGCTTACGCCCCTTTCGCGCTTTGGCGGCAGGGGCCTGTGCCTCTTCGGTGGCTTCCGGCTCAGCCGACTCCGGGGCGACGCTCTCCTCGGGCTTTGCGGGTCCGGAAATGGCGCGGCTCAGCTCCTGGGCGGGAACCAGAGGCACGTGGGCAAAGGCGGTGGCGGTCGAGGCGACCAGCAACTCGAGGCCCGACTCCTGGGAAAGGGTCGGAGCGAGGACCTCGGCCGGCTCGGGCTCCGGCGCGCGCTCGGGTTCAGACGGCCGGGCCTCCTGCTGGACCTCGGCGGCAAGCCCGACCGGCTCGGGCTCGATGTCCGGAACCACTCGCAGGGCTCGGGTCTCGAGCGCCCGCCCGGTCTCCATTTCGGCGACTTCG
>JAKAEN010000204.1 GCA_021818355.1 Actinomycetes bacterium
CTAGAGGCCCTTCCGGGCCGACGGCCCAAAGCTATCAGCGGGCCGTACCCGCGACCGGTTCAGCCCGAAAATGTGGGCTCCGCTCCCTCCCGGGGCCCGCCCGCGAGTGGGCGGGATAAGGTTGAATCGGTTGCCGGATCCCCGGGGGAGTATGAGTTGAATTCCTTTGTCCACCTGCATAATCACACCGAGTACTCGATGCTTGATGGAGCGGCGAGAATCGGGGATGCGCTGGACAAGGCGGTCAAGGACGGCCAGCCGGCCATGGCCATCACCGACCATGGAAACATGTACGGCGTCCTCGACTTCTACAAGGAGGCCAACAAGCGAGGCGTCAATCCCATCATCGGGATCGAGGCCTACATGGCGGGCGGGAGCCGCTTTGAGCGCCCCGCCAGGCGAGGCCGTGTCGACGATTCGCTGGACGGCGAGGGCGGAGCCGAGAAGCTTTACTACCACATCATCCTGCTGGCAGAGAACAACACCGGCTACAAGAACCTCATCAAACTGGCCTCGCTGGCCTACCTCGAGGGCTACTACTACAAGCCGCGCCTCGACTACGAGCTGCTCGAGGCGCACCACGAGGGGATCATCGCCACCACCGGCTGCCTGGGCGGCCTGGTGCTCCAATCCCTGATCCGCGATGACAAGAAGGGTGCCTGGGAGCATGCCTCACGTCTCAAGGACATCTTCGGACCGGAGAACCTCTTCGTCGAGCTGCAAGACCACGGCCTCGCGCTGCAGAAGAAGACCAACCCGCTTCTGATCGAGCTCGCCCGCGACCTGTCGCTGCCGCTGCTCGCCACCAACGACGCCCACTACACACACAAGGAGGACCACAAGGCGCACGACGCCCTCCTGTGCGTGCAGACCGGCGCCACCATGAACGACGAGAAGAGGTTCCGCTTCGAGGGCGAGGAGCACTACATCAAGAGCGCGGAGGAGATGCGGACGCTCTTTGCCGAGGTTCCCGAGGCCTGCGACAACACCCTCGAAATAGGCGAACGCTGCAAGGTGGAGATCGAGTTCGGCAAGCCCAAGCTTCCCGAATTCCCGGTGCCCGAGCGTTTCAGGCTCGAGACCTACGAGGACTCCTCGGCCGCTTATCTGCGCCACCTCGCCTACGAGGGGGCCAGGCGCCGCTACGGCGAGGAGCTCTCGGCGGAGGTGGTGGAGCGCCTCGACTACGAGCTCTCCGTCATCGCCGACATGGGCTTCAGCGCCTATTTCCTGGTGGTCTGGGACCTGATCCGCTTCGCCAAGGAGAAGGGGATCAGGGTGGGCCCGGGCCGCGGATCGGCGGCAGGTTGTTGCGTGGCCTACTGCCTCAACATCGTGGACCTGGATCCGATCCGTTACGATCTGCTCTTCGAGCGCTTCCTCAATCCCGGGCGCAAGCAGATGCCCGACATCGACATGGACTTCGACGAGCGCTACCGCGGCGACATGATCCGTTATGCGGCCGAACGCTACGGCTACGACCACGTGGCCCAGATCGTCACCTTCTCGACCATCAAGGCCCGCGCGGCGGTCCGCGACGCCTCCCGGGTGCTGGGCCTCCCGTACGCGCTGGGCGACCGCATCGCCAAGGCCATGCCGCCTCTGGTGATGGGGCGCGACACCCCGCTGCACGCCTGTTTCGAGCTGACTCCGGGCTACGAGGACGGATACAAGGTCGCCACCGAACTGCGCGAGATGGTCTCGGCCGATCCCGACGCCAAGTCGGTGGTGGAGGTCGCATTGGGCCTCGAGAACCTTCGCAGGCAGGATGGCATCCACGCCGCAGCGGTGGTGATCACCCACGAGCCGCTCACCGAGTACCTGCCCATACAGCGCAAGCCGGACGCCTCCGCCTCCGCCGAGTCCGCACCCATCGTCACCCAGTACGAGATGCACGGGGTCGAGGAACTCGGCCTGCTCAAGATGGACTTCCTGGGGCTCAGGACCCTGAGCGTCATCGAGCGGGCGCTGGACCTGATCCAGGAGACCACCGGAGTCCGTCCGGACATCGACAAGGTGGATCTGGCGGACGAGAAGACCCTGGCCATGCTTCGCGACGCGGATTCCATCGGGGTCTTCCAGCTGGAAGGCAAGCCGATGCGCGCGCTGATGAGATCGCTCGCGCCGACCGGCTTCGAGGACGTTGCGGCCCTGGTGGCCCTCTACCGTCCCGGCCCGATGGCCGCCAATATGCACAACGACTACGCCGACCGCAAGAACGGGCGCAAGCCGATCGAATACCTGCACGACGACCTGCGCGACATCCTTTCCGACACCTACGGGCTCATGATCTACCAGGAGTCCGTGATGAGGGTGGCCCAGAAGTTCGCCGGCTACTCGCTCGCCGAGGCCGACAACCTTCGCAAGGCGTGTGGAAAGAAGATCCGCGAGCTCATCAAGGTCGAGCGCGAGAAGTTCGTCGCCGGCTGCGTGGACGAGGGCTACGGGAACCAGATCGGCACCGCGCTCTTCGACATCATCGAGCCCTTCGCCGACTACGCCTTCAACAAGTCGCACTCTTACGGATACGGCCTGGTCGCCTTCCAGACCGCCTACCTGAAGGCCAACTTCCCCGCCCACTACCTGGCGGCTCTCCTTACCTCGGTCAAGGACGACAAGGACAAGACCGGCCTCTACCTTGCCGATGCCAAGGAGCACGGCATCGACATCCTGGTCCCCGACGTGAACGAGTCCAGAGCCGACTTCTTCCCGATAATTTCCGAAAGCGGGTCCGCCATCCGCTTCGGCCTCTCCGGAGTGCGGAACGTCGGGGAAGGAGTTGTCGGCCTCGTAATCGCCGAGCGCGAAGCGAACGGGCCCTACCTGGACTTTGCGGACTTCCTGGCCCGCTCCGACGTCTCGGTGCTCAACCGGAGGGTGATGGAGTCCCTGATACGCGCAGGCGCTCTCGACTCCTTCGGCCACACCCGAAGGGGGCTTCTCGAGACCCTGGACGCCACACTCGAGCGCGTCATGCGCAAGCGCAAGGAGGACAAGGACGGCATCATGGGCCTCTTCGACTCGGGGGCAGAGGAGGATGCCGGGGGTCTCGGCTTCGAGGTGGTGGTTCCCGATCTGCCCGACGATCGCGCGGCGCTTCTCTCCTACGAGAAGGAGATGCTCGGCCTCTACGTCTCGGATCACCCGGTGGCGGCCTACGTGCGGGCGCTCTCCCGCCGGGTGGACAGCAAGCTCGGCGACCTGGGCGAACCGGGTGGCTCCTCATCGGAGGTGATGCTTCTCGGCGGTGTGGTAACGGCGCTCTCGCGCCGGTACACCAAGAGGGGGGAGCTGATGGCGAGCTTTGTGCTGGAGGACCTGTCCGGCTCCATCGATGTATTCGTCTTCCCCAAGACCATGACCGAATACGGGGCGATGCTGGCCGACGACAAGGTCGTGCTCGTCAAGGGGCGTATAAACCAGCGTGAGGATGAGCGCACTTTCGTCGCCATGTCCATCGAGGAGGTGGAGGCGCCGTCAGCCGAAGAGGCCCTGGAGATCCGGCTCGAGCCCGGCCAGGCGACCAGGGCCTTGCTCTCACGCATCCGCTCGGTGCTGGTCAACCACCCGGGCGGCACCGGTGTCCTGCTGAGAGTGGGGGAGAGCGCCTTCGATCTTTCCGCCGAGCTCAAAGTCGCGGTCGAATCCGGCTCTTTGATAGGCGAATTGAGGGAGTTCCTGAGACCCGAATCCTTGGTTCTTTAATTCGCTCGCGCGGCGAATGGGACCCTGCTGAGCTGCACTTTGTCGATGGGATTGGACGCGGGCACCACTCGTGCAGGCGGCTCCTCGGCCCATCAAGGTGGGCCGGTCGGCTAGGCTTAACTGTGCGAAAGCAAGATTCCGGGACCCGCTGAGGAGCTAGCTGCCTTATGTCCATCGAGATCAATACCCGCGACTGCGCCGTGCTCTCCGACTCCGAACTGTCAGTAATGGCCGACCTTTCGGAGGCGGCCGGCTCCGGCTTTGACATCGGATGCCTGTCCAAGGCTCGCGAGGAGTGGGTACTGGTAACCGACGTCCACAAGGACGGAAAGCTGACCGGATACGCCTTTTACACCCTCGAGAGGATCGGCGGGACTCCCGCCATCGTGGTGGGAATCATGCTCGCCGAATCCGGCTCCGCCTCGCGCGAGACCATGCTGGCGATTCGCGAGGGCCAGTTCCGCAAGGCCCTGCTGGCCTTCCCGGACGAGGACGTGCTTGTCGGCACGAGGCTCACCGACGCCGGCGGCTTCGAGATCTTCGAGGACCTGGTCGACATCGTCCCCCAGCCCGGCCACAAGCCGAGCGGCGAGGAGCGTGCCTGGGCGCGGCGCCTGGCCCGGCGCTTCGGCGGCGAGCATCGCATCGACGACAGGTCCTTCGTGCTGACCGGGACGGGTGAGTCCATCGGCTACGCCGCCTATGCGCCCGAGTCGCCTTCGGAGCAGTTTGCGGGCTTTGGTGAGTTCTTCGGCGAGCTCGACGCCGAGCGCCGCGACTCCTTGATCGCCCTGGGCTGGATCATGGCCGAGGAGCTTGCCAAGTACTCCGGATTCGACGACTGACCGGACGGCCATTCGCCACACCGCAGCCGAAACGCTGACGAGCGCGGGGCCGCAGCGCCTTTGAGAGGCGCCCGGCTACCAGAGGCGGGGACCAGATCCGGCGGGCCGGTGCGTGGCGGTATTCCGCGGTCCGACTTTGCCACCTCGCATTTCGAGCGTCTTCTCCCCGGCGGCGCACTGATCCCGGTTCCATGGTCGGATCAGCGGCCGCTGAACTCCATCGCAATGGTCTCTCCGTTCAGCGCACGGCCGACGTCGCGTGGGCCGGCGAGGATGGCGGAGGAGCCGCGGAACCGGGCCAACGCCGGTGTTGCCCCGTCACTCCCCATTTTTTGCCGAGACCGCCTCGCTTTTGCGGACCGGGCGCGTTCATGGGCTCCGTTGGCTCCCAGCGCAGGCGGCAAGGCAAAAAGGTGCTGAGGCAGCCTTTGCCCCAGTGCGGCTCCGCGTTCGAAAGTCCCGTCGAACAAAGAGGGTTCCTCCCGCCCGCCTCGCTTTACCTACTGTTCACCGAACCGTTACCCCTGCGTCGCTTGACGGCAACTCCCGCGCAAGGTTGATACGAGACGATGGTTCTACATTGTGAGCACGAATTCGTCGAACGCAGGACCGGAGGAAGCAGTGAGCGAAGACCTCTCAGTCGCTGAAGCGCTTGATCAGGCGCCAATCAGCCGATTCCATACCCGATCAATTTTCACCGCGGGGATGG
>JAKAEN010000205.1 GCA_021818355.1 Actinomycetes bacterium
TCCGGATCATCCACACCGGCCAGAAGCAGAGGCTTTCCGCCTTGCTGCCCCTGGTCGAGACGTTTGGCCTCACCGTCCTCGAGGAGGTGCCCTACCAGCTGGCCTCGCCGGAGGACGGCAGCCCGATCTGGCTGTATGACCTCGGTGTCGAGCTGGGCTCGGCGGTCACCTCGGTCAGCGAGGAGTACCTGGCGCGCTTCGCAGCCACCTTCTCCGAGGTCTTCCTCGGCGAGCTGGATGCGGACCTGGTCAACTCGTTGGTGTTGACCGCGGGGCTGGACACCTATGGCGTCCTGCTGCTGCGCGCGCTCGCCAATTACCAGCGCTTCACCGCCGGCGGCTTCTCTCCGGGGGTCGCGCTCGACACCATCGCCGCCTATCCGGAGGTTTCCAAGGCTCTGGTGGAACTTTTCGCGGCGCGCTTTGCCGGCGAGGCCGCTTCCCAGCCTGCGGCCGAAGAAGCGAGCGCCAGGGCCTACGCGCTCATCGACCAGGTTCAGACCCTCGAGCACGACCAGTTCTTCAGGCTGCTGGTGCGGGTGATCCAGGCGGTGCTGCGCACCAATCTCTACGTGCGCTCCTCGGTCGTGGATCCCGTGGTGCTCAAGCTCGACTCCTCGGAGGTGCCGGGGTTGCCCGAGCCGGTGCCTGCGGTGGAGGCTTATGTCTTCGCCCCCATCGTGGAGGGCATCCACCTCCGCTCCTCCCTTGTCGCGCGAGGCGGCATCCGCTACTCGGACCGCAAGGACGACTACCGCACCGAGATCCTGGGCTTGATGAAGGCCCAGGCGGTGAAGAACGCGGTCATCGTCCCACATGGCGCCAAAGGTGGATTCGTGCTGCGCACCTTGGCCAACGACGACGCCACCGTCAAGCGCTGCTACGACGCCTTCATCTCCTCTCTTCTCTCCATCACCGACAACATCGTCAAGGGACAGGTGGTGCATCCGGCCATCGGTCCCATCTACGACGGCGAGGACCCCTACCTGGTGGTGGCGGCCGACAAGGGCACGGCCACGTTCTCGGACCGCGCCAACGCGATCGCGCTTGCCAACGACTTCTGGCTGGGTGACGCCTTCGCATCCGGAGGCTCCGCCGGTTATGACCACAAGGAGATGGGGATCACCGCCAAAGGCGCCTGGATCTCCGTGCGCCACCACTTCGCGACGCTTGGCATCGACCCCGAGGCCGATCCCATCAGCACCGTGGGCATCGGCGACATGAGCGGCGACGTCTTCGGCAACGGGATGCTGCTCTCCAAGTCGATGCGGCTGGTGGCCGCCTTCGACCACCGCAACATCTTCCTGGACCCGGATCCCGACCCGGCGGCTTCCTGGGCCGAGCGCAAGCGGCTCTTCGACCTGCCCCGCTCCTCCTGGGAGGACTACGACGCCTCCCTGATATCCGATGGCGGCGGGGTCTTCAAGCGCTCGGTCAAGTCCATCCAGCTCTCCGAGGAGGCGGCAAGGGCCATCGGCGCCGAGGCGCGCAGCTACTCGCCGGTGGAGCTGATGCGGGCCATCCTCTCGGCTCCCGTCGACCTGCTCTGGAACGGCGGCATCGGCACCTACTTCCGGGCCAGCACCGAAACCAATTCCGATATCGGCGACAAGACCAACGACGCGCTGCGCATAGCCGCGAACCAGGTGCGGGCCAAGGTGATAGGCGAGGGCGGGAACCTCGGCCTCTCCCAGCTCTCCCGGGTGGAGATGTCGAAGCTGGGTATCCTGGTCAACACCGATGCCATCGACAACTCTGCCGGAGTGGACACCTCGGACCACGAGGTCAACCTGAAGATCCTCTATCAGCACTCCGCCGGCCTGGCCGGGTTGGACCGCGACAAGCTGCTCAACTCGCTGACCGGAGAGGTGGAGCACCTCGTGCTTGCCGACAACATCTGGCAGAACTGGGCGCTTTCCATGGCCTCGGCCGAGTTCGCCGAGATGCGCGGCACCTACGGCGAGTTCGTCTCCATGCTGGAGGAAAACGCGGGGCTGGATCGCGAAGTGGAGTTCCTCCCCTCGGCCGACCAGCTTGCCTCGGGGTACGACCTCACCCGGCCCGAGCTTTCGGTGCTTCTCGCCTATGAGAAGCTGAGGGCGAAGTCGGAGCTGGTCGCATCGAATTCAGCCGACGTCGGGCTGCTCTCCAGCGAGAGCCTCAAGTATTTTCCCGTCGAGCTGCTTCCCCGCATCGCGGGCGAGGCCTCCTCGCACCCGCTCTGGCCACAGCTGGTCTCGAACTACGTCGCAAACGAGATCATCAACATGCTGGGGCCGACCTATCTCATGCGAAGCGTGGAGGAGTCGGGGCTTTCGCTTCTCGAGGTAGCCAAGTGCTTCTTCACCGCGGATGCCATCTTCGGTAGCTCGGCCAAGATGCGCGCGATCATGGACGACAGGACCCTTCCCTTCGAAGCGCTCATGAAAGGCTTCGTACAGACGGCCCGCTTCCAGGAGCGTGCCACCAGGTGGCTCATGCGGGATCCGGAGCGTGCCTCCAAGCTCGACCTCGAGCACTACCGGAGCGCCGCGGGCGAGCTGGTCGGCCACTTCTCCTCGGTCCTCACCCCCAGGTACCTGGCCCGCTACCAGGCCGACATGGCATCCCTCGGCGCGAGCCCGCTCTTCGACCTGGCCAGCCAGGCCGGCCTGGCCGTGCCCACCATGGAGGTCATCTCACTTACCGGCACTTACCCGGACGCCGGACTGGCGGGAGTGGCCAAGTCCTACTTCCAGGTCGGCGAGGCACTTGCCATTCCCGACCTTCTGGTGATGGCAAGGCACCTTCCTCGCGCAACCACCTGGGAGCGCCAGGTCCGCATAGCCATCCGGGACGACATCGACTCGGTGCACACCCTGGCCTTCCGCCGGGTGATGAAGCAGGGCGGAGCCAAGCGTCTGGAGCGTTACCAGGAGTTCGGGTCCACCAAGATCGCCGGCTGGCTGGGCTCCGAGGAAGCCGCGGAGCGGAGTGGCCGGAGCGAGAGCGACCTCTTGGCAATGCTGGTGGTCGCCACCCGCAGCCTGCGCTCGATGGTGGAGAGCTCCTAGCTTCAAGCACCCGCGCCGACTTTGACCTGAAGGCGCTCGGATTTGCAGCTCGCGGCCGCCCGCAGTGCTGGACTGTGGAGGACTTGTGCGCCCTCCCGGCGGGGAGCACGGCGGGACTCAGGCTCGGGTCTACTCACACATTTGATCGTCCGGCCCTTCGAGCAGTGTGGCCGGCCAGTCGGCGGCGTCCTTCTCGGCCCATTCTCCGGAGGCGATCGCTTGCATGGCGTTTTCGGCGTCATCCACGCTGGGAATCGTGCCCCAGCCGTACCCGTTGATTGCCACGAACATTCTCAGAGAGACCCAGGCGGCGCGCTTGTTCCCGTCCAAGAGAGGATGGTTCTTCGTCGGCCGAACGAGGAGTGCCTCGACCTTGTCGATGAAGTTGGGGTACGCCTGCGTCCCCCGAAACTCGCCATTGGTGCGTGACGGGCCGAGTCGGCCATTTCAGAACGGCTGACTTCGGAGAGGGTATGGCTATCGATGCCGGTGACCATCTCAGCGATAACCCAGAAGTCGGCGAGTTCGAGGTACCTGACCTTCACCGAGTGAGGCGCTCAAGAAGTTCCTTGTCCTCCTCGATGATGCGCGCCAGGCGCTCCACGAACTCAGGGTCCCCCTTGCGCCGCTCGATCGCCTCTTCAAGTGCGGTCCTTACCGTCTCGTTGATGCTCTTCGCGTCGACACGAGCCACCGCTTGCACCTCACGGGCCAAGTCGTCCGGCAATCGGAGTGTCAGGTTCTTTCCCATGACATCATGCTACCATGACGCCACTCGGGGCCGCTTCCCGGTTGGTGGTGCCAGGTCCTAATCGCAGGTGCCGGGCGGCTGCGGCAGCTGCCCCTGCAATACCGATGCCCGCGCTCGGACCGTCGGGATCGCGCGGCGGATGCCGCGCGATCCTTGCCCACCCGTTTAGCGGCGGTTGAGAGGGTCTAGAGCTGGGCGCCCTCGTGGGCGAGCAGCTTGGCCTTGATGCCGATATCGAAGGCGAAGCCGCCGAGCTTGTGATCCTTGGTCACCACCCGGTGACAGGGGCGGAAGATCGGGATGGGGTTGCTCGCGCAGGCCGAGGCGGCAGCCCGATGGGCCTTGGGGTTGCCTGCCATGAAGGCCAGCTCCGAGTAGCTCACGGTGGTGCCGGCAGGTATCGCGTCCATGGCGTCCTGGGCCTCGCCGTAGTAGCCGGCGCTGCGTGACTCAGCCGTGCGTGGGATCGACTCGACCGCCTCATAGTCGCCGGCGTTGTAGGCGGCGATGGCATTGCCAATCAGCTTGGCCATCTGCTCCAAGGCGGCGTCCCCTTTGGCGGAAGGCACCTCCGCCGGCTTCTCGAAGGTGGCGGAGACGATTCCCTCCGCGGTGTAGGAGACCCAGAGGGGATATCCGAGTACCTCGGTTTCCAGGCATGCTTGGGCGGTTGGATGACTCATCTTGACTCCTCGCGTCGGCAGCGGCCGGACAGTGGGGAACGCTTGGCAAACCGACTCTAACCGAGCGGACGGCATCCTGCGGGCCGGTAGTGCCCCGAGTTTCGGAGGGCTCCGAAAGCGACCGGCGAATCCCCAGTTCACCAAAAAGAGCGGGCCTTTGACGGACCGTGCACACGAGCACTGGGCGGGCCATCGCAAGGGAGCGGAATGCCCTCCAATTCACTCCGATCGGCCGTGTACCGGCTCCATCGCGGACGTATCATTGGTGTTCGGCAGGCGCCCGTTGATCAGGGGCGGGGCTGTTGAATCGGGGGACGATGACCACTCAGGCCTACCAGGCCAGGACCTGGGTTTCAGAGTCGGTTCTGGACGCCATAGGCAATACGCCTTTGGTGGAGGTGGAGCCGGGCATCTTCGCCAAGCTCGAGTACCTCAACCCCTCCGGCTCCATTAAGGCGCGCATCGCCAAGTACATGATCGAGCGTGCCGAGTCCGAAGGCATCCTCACCAAGGGGATGACCATCGTCGAGGCGAGCAGCGGGAACACCGGCAACGCGATGAGCATGGTCGCCGCGGTAAAGGGCTACCACATGATCGTGGTCATGCCGGAGGGGATGAGCTCCGAGCGGCGCAAGATCTCGGTCGGCTTCGGAGCGGAGGTGCGCGAGATCGGGGAGTTCCACGTGAATGCCGCGCTGCAGTATGCGCGCGAGCTGGGACAGCAGCCCGGCTACTTC
>JAKAEN010000206.1 GCA_021818355.1 Actinomycetes bacterium
CGGGCGACATCACCTGGAACGAAGTCCCCGAAGGCTCGGTAACCAGCTTCCCGGCGCAGCCCAGGGCCGTGGACGCCGAGCGGGTTGCGGCCGCGGCCAAGGCGCTCCGCGCCGGAGGAGCGACCCTGTTCATCGGTGGCCACGCCACCCACCGGCGGGGCCTCGAAGCGGCGTCACGCATCGCCAATGCCACCGCGGCGCGCCTGCTCTGCGAGACCTTCCCTGCCGTGCTCGAACGGGGGGCCGGAATCCCACCGGTCGATCGACTGGCCTACCTGGGCGACTTTGCCGTGATGCAGCTGGCGGGGAGCCGAAGCCTGGTCCTGGCCGGCGCCGACGACCCGGTCGCCTTCTTTGCCTACCCCGGCAAACCGAGCCGCTACGCCCCGGAGGAGTGCCAGGTGGTCACGCTCGCCACTCCTGCGGAGCCGGCCGAACTCTTCCTCGAGGCTCTCGCGGAGGAGCTGGGAGTTCCCGCCGCGCCTACGTTGCAGGCGCCCGTGGTCCCGTCGCTGCCCAGTGGCCCGCTCTCCGGCTCGGCCGTGGCCGCCGTGATCGGGGCGCTCCTGCCGGAGGGGTGCATCGTGGTCGATGAAAGCGTCACCGCGGGCATCGCCGCGCCGGGCCTCACGCAAGGGAGCCCTCCGCATCGTTGGCTTACGCTGACCGGCGGCGCAATCGGCTACGGGCTCCCGGTCGCCACGGGAGCCGCCATCGCCGAACCTGGCACCAAGGTGATCGATATCCAGGCAGACGGCTCCGCTCTCTACACCATCCAGGCACTCTGGACACAGGCACGCGAAGGGCTGGACGTGGTGACCGTCCTTCTCAACAATCAGAGCTATGCCATCCTGCAGATGGAACTGAACAATGTGGGCGCCGAGGCGGCCGGCCCGAGGTCGCGTGCGATGCTGGACCTGGTTCCGCCCGCCATGGACTTCACCTCCATCGCCAAGGGCTTTGGAGTGGAAGCGGTGCGCGTCACGACAGGCGAAGAGCTGGCAGCGCAGTTGAAGCGCGCGCTCGCCGAGCCCGGCCCGCGCCTAATCGAAGCGATGCTGCCCAAGGGCATTTCGTGAGGCTCCCGGGCCGAGGGCGCAGCTCGCGGCACTAGAGCGCCTTCCATGCGGAGGGGCATTGCCCCTGGGCGCGCGTCGCTCCGGCCCTCCTTGCTAGACCTTAACGGATGAACCCTGAGCAGGAGCGGCGGTGGGGCGTGAACCGCCTACCGCCGATCAGGTTCGTCCTGGCCTTCGGAGTGGTAAGCGGCCTGGGCGACATCGTCTACGAAGGAGCCCGCAGCGTAGTCGGACCCTTCATGGCGGGCTTCGGAGCGTCAGCCGCTCTGGTTGGCCTCGTGACCGGTCTTGGAGAGGCGATGGCGCTCGTATTCCGCCTCTTCAGCGGGAGGCTCTCCGATCGGACCGGGCGCCAGTGGGCCATCTCGATTTCCGGTTACGCGGTGACCATGGTTGCCGTGCCCCTGCTGGCCGTCGCCGGCAATGTGTGGGCCGCCAGCGCTCTGGTAATAGCCGAGCGCTTCGGAAAGGGCCTGAGGACCCCGGCTCGCGACACGATGCTCGCCCAGGCGGGGACCGATCTGGGCAGGGGCTGGACATTCGCCGTGCACGAGGCGCTCGATCAGGTCGGAGCATTCATCGGTCCTCTTGCCGTTGCGGCGTTTCTGGAGGTGAGCCGAGGGTATCGAGACGGCTTCGCCGCCCTCGCGATTCCCGGCGCCGCCGCCCTTGCCGTGCTGGCATGGCTTCGCGCCCGGGTGCCCAGCCCTCGCGACTACGCCGCCCGAGAGAATTCCAAGCCGGTCAATACGCTCGAGCTTCACGGCTTTTCCCGGCGTTTCTGGCAGTACAGTGCGTTCAGCGCAGCCACCATGGCCGGCTTCGCGACCTTTGCCGTTCTCGCCTACCACTTGGACAAGGCAAAGGTCGTTTCGGTCCCTATGATCCCGATCATGTATGCCGCGGCAATGGCCATGGCGGCGATCGCCTCCCTGGTTTCGGGCCGAATGTACGATCGCATCGGGCTGAGGGGCCTGGGCGTGCTTCCGCTCCTCGGTGCGGCGGTTCCCTTCTTTGCCTTCGCCCAATCAGCAGCATTTGTCTGGGTGGGGACGCTCTTGTGGGGCCTGGCAATGGGCATCCACGAGTCGACCATGCGCGCGGCTGTCGGGGACATGGTCGCTCCGGAACGTCGGGGCGCCGGCTACGGCACTTTCACCGCCGTGTACGGATTGGCCTGGCTTGCCGGAGCGGCGCTCACCGGCGTCTTCTACGACATGGCAATTCACTGGGCCATCGCCTTCAACGTGGGTATGCAGGCGATCGCGCTACTCCTGTTTCTTCCTCTTCTTTCGAGCCGCCATCCGGGATCTGCGGTGGCCTCGGAGTAGACGGGACCACAAGGCGGTCGGTTCGATGGGTGGCCGACGCCAAGGAAGCACCATGCACGGTGTTTCGTCAGGATTATCGGCCACCGGCTTCGGGACAACGATGGCGGTGCCGGCTTGCCGGCGGAGCAAAATTGCCAGGCCTTTGCCGACGGTAATGCCTCGCATTCTCACAATCCTGCGCTACCGTTTGCGCGAGCCTGTAAGTCTTTCTTCACTACGAGCCGTAACTGTCCGATTTGAAACTTATTCTGAATATGAGGCGCGAAGTTTCCATTGTCTACAAGCGAGGAGGAAAGCTTGTGATAGTGGCAGTTCTGCCACCACCAGCGCCGAGGCGATGAGTTCGTTGGTTGCGGGATTGGGCGAGGAAACCCGGTCGAGGGCGAATGCCCTCGCGGACCCGACTCGTTTTGGAATTTTCAGGTATGTGGCCACGGCCGGGCACGCGGCGACCGTCGCCGAGTTGACCGAATACACCGGGCTGAATCACAATGCGGTGCGCCAACACCTTGCGGTCCTGGTGAAGGCGGGCCTGCTGGACGAGGGAGTGCACGCGACCGGTGCGCGAGGGCGTCCCCGACTCATATATCGAGTGAGCCCGGCTGCCGCCTCTGATTCGCTCCTCTCCTACGAGCGGCTTGCCAAGGTGCTGGTTCGAGCCTTCTCGGCGTCGATGACCCCTCGTGAGGCCGGCAGGGAGGAGGGCAAGCGCGATGCCCGTGCCGTCGAGGACCTGGGTCTTGACCTCTCGCCTCCTGAGGTGCTCAACCAGGTGATGAGCGGGTGGGGTTTCGCAACACGCTTCGATCGCCGTCAACTGGGAGCGGACACCGTGACCCTGACCAGCTGCCCCCTGGCCCAGGCGGTGGACCTGGATGCCCAAGTGGTCTGCTCGGTGCACCTCGGAATCGTCGAAGGGGTGCTTGAGGCGACCGGGGGTTCCAAGCTGGTGGGCTTCGACATCCACGAGCCGCTTATGGCGGGATGCGAAATCGCGCTTGCCAACTGAGGTCCCAGCTGGAGTACGCGAAAATGGCGCCGGATCTCGGCGTCCGGCATTGCCTAACCCGGCATGCGCCTTGGCGAGACGCTCGCAGTGTGCGCCGGCTTCCGGGCCGAGTTGGACCCGAGCAGCCCGCATTTAGATTCTCCGCGCAGGCCATCGACGGGTGCGACCACCGGGTTGCCCCAGCGTGAGTATGTGCCGACTCCGACCCGGCGGTCAGGCCGCAATTTATGCATCCGGGACTGAAAAAAACTAACGGCGCGGACGCAGAATTTCCCCCGCGACCGCCTCCGCCAAGACGGCTTTCTGTATCTTGCCGACCGGAGTCAACGGAAGCGACTTGGCGAATACGTACTCCCTGGGAACCTTGTAATCGGCAAGGCGCTCTCTGCAGTAGGCGTCGAGTTCCTCCGAACTCGGCGCGCGCTCACCTCGCGGGACGACGTAATAGCGCCCCACCTCGCCGAGGACCGGGTCGGGGACGCCGATCCCGGCCGCCATCGCCACACCCGGGTGGGAGGTCAGGACGTTTTCCACCTCCACGGGATAGACGTTGTAGCCGCCTTGGATGAACATCTCCTTGCGCCGGCCGCGCAAGGTGACGTGGCCGTCAGTCGAGATGGAGACGATGTCGCCGGTGGCGAGCCACCCTCGGGCATCGATCGCCGCGGCGGTCGCCGCTGGGTCCTCCCAGTAGCCCCGGACGACGCAGTCTCCCTTGACCTGGAGTTCTCCATCGCGCCCTGACTCGACCGGATCGCCTCCCGGGCCGACCGCGCGCAGCTCGAAGTCGCCGATCGCCTTGCCCAGCGTGGAGGCGACCTCCTCATCGCTGTCGTCGAGGGGCGAGATTATGCAGGCCCCGGAGGTCTCGGAAAGGCCGTAGAGGTTGGAGATCAGCGCGCCGGGGAAGGCCTTGCGCACTTCGGCGAGAAGGGAAGGCTCGACGTTGGCGCCGCCCGCCACTAGCAGGCGGATGGCCGAAGTGTCCACTTCAGGGAAGGCCGGGTCCGCGAGCATGAGGACGAACATGGTCGGGACGCCTGAAAAGAGGGTCAACCCGCCGTTGGCGATCAAATCGATGGCCCCTCTTGGTGTGAAGTTTTCCAGCAGGGCGACGGAGGAATGTGCGGCGAGGGAGGCGACGAGCGTACAGGTGACTCCACCTACGTGGTTGAAAGGCATGTGGCCACACATGCGGTCGTCCGGGGTCATATGGAAGTGCTCCGCCTGTGCACGGCCCGACGCAATTATGGAGCGATGCGTGATGGTGGCGCCTTTGGGCCGTCCGGTGGTCCCTGACGTGAAAAGGATTAGAGCGGGGGCTTCGGCGTTCAGGGCGGCCATGGCCTCGGCAGGGTCTACATCCCCGCCTGCCGCCAGCTCCGCAAAGGATGGCTCCCCGGACACCTCGTCGAGGAAGTAGACCTCCTGAAGGGCGGGTAGCTCCCTCCTGAGCTCGCTGTACAGCCCTGCCAGATCGAAGCCCTGGTGCGAAGAGGGTGTTATCACGGCGCGTGCTCCCGAGCGCTCGAGCATGTATGAGAGCTCTTCACGCCGGTAGCGAACGTTGAGGGTCACCAGCACCATTCCGACCTGGGTAACGCCCAGGAGAGCCTCCACCCATGCCGACCGGTTGGTGCCGGCAATGGCCACGCGATCGCCCGGGAGGTAGCCACGGCTCAGAAGCGCGGAGCTGACGGCGTCGGCACGGCGCTTCATCTCCGCGAATGAGATGGGCTGTCCGTCCTCGACGAG
>JAKAEN010000207.1 GCA_021818355.1 Actinomycetes bacterium
TTCCGAGGGCGGGAGATCCCGCTCAACGAGCGGGGAGAGGGGAGGACCCGTGGCTAGGACAGTCATCCTTGGCGCAGGAATCTCGGGCCACACCGCGGCGCTCTACCTTCGCCGCATGCTCGGCTCGGAGCACGAGGTCGTGGTGGTGTCGCCCAACTCCAATTGGAACTGGATTCCCTCCAACATCTGGGTGGGAGTGGGCAGGATGACCAGGAAGCAGGTCACCTTCCCGCTACGCCCGGTCTACAAGCGCAAGGGGATCGAGTTCCGCCAGGCGCTGGCGGTGGGGATCCATCCCGAGGGCGACTCGAACACCTCGCGCGGCTTCGTGGACCTGGTCTACACCGACCCCTCGCGCTCGGGCGAGACCGAGACCATCGAGTACGACTTCCTGGTCAACGCGACCGGTCCCAAGCTCAACTTCGCGGCCACCCCCGGACTCGGGCCGGATGGCAACTCCGTCTCGGTCTGCACGGCCCCGCACGCGGAGGAGGCCTCCAAGGCCCTGGAGAACGTGATCGAGGCGCTCAAGCGCGGTGAGCGCCAGACGCTAGTGATCGGGATGGGGCACGGCACCTGCACCTGCGAGGGCGCCGCCTTCGAGTACACCTTCAACGTCGAGCACGAGCTTCGCTCACGCGGCGTGCGCGACCTGGCCGAGGTGGTCTACCTGACCAACGAGAACGAGCTGGGCGACTTTGGTGTGGGCGGAATGCACTTCGCCCAGCAGGGCTTCGTCACCGACTCCAAGATGTGGACCGAATCCCTCTTCCGCGAGCGCGGCGTCAAGACCATCCTGCAGGCCCACGTGGAGAAAGTCGACCCGGGCGAGGTCCAGTACGAGCAGCTCGACGGCACCAGGTCCAGCCTCAAGTTCGACTTCGCAATGCTGCTCCCTCCGTTCCGTGGAGCGGACATGAAAGCCTGGGACCGGGAGGGGAACGACATCACCTCCGAGCTCTTCGCTCCCAACGGCTTCATGCGCGTGGACGCCGACTACACGCCCAAGCCCTATGAGGAGTGGTCGGCGGCGGACTGGCCCAAGAGGTACCAGAGCCCGCACTACGACAACATCTACGCGGTGGGCATCGCCTTTGCCCCGCCCCATCAGATCTCCAAGCCCCGCACCAGCCCCAACGGAACGGTTATCACCCCGTCACCCCCGCGCACCGGCATGCCCTCGGGTGTGATGGGCAGGGTTACCGCCGAGGCCATCGCCGACCGCATCAAGAACGGGAAGGCCCTCCACGAGCACACCGCCTCCATGGCCTCCATGGGCGCCGCCTGCATCGCCTCGGCCGGCGCCGGGCTGCGCGACGGGACGGCGGCGGCGATGACCATGTACCCGATCGTGCCCGACTACAAGCGCTATCCGGGCGAGGGAAGGGACCTGAAGGAGACGACGGGCGAGATCGGCCTGAGCGGCCACTGGACCAAGTTCATGCTCCACTACCTCTTCATCTACAAGGCCAAGGCGCGCCCGTTCTGGTATCTGATACCCGAGTAGGACTCGACGGAGATTACGACCCGAGGAGGGCGACCCATGGATCAAGGGAATGCGGACATAGCGGTGGCGCCTCTGCCGACCGAGGGGACGCTCCGGGCGAGGAAGAGCCTGCCGAAGCAGGTGCTTCGCTTCATCGCGTTCAACCTGCGCATGCTCAAGATGGTGCGCATGGGCCATCACTGACTTCCATGCACGGGTAGGTGCCCGGATGCGCTTGTCGAGCCGCCCCCTACGCACGCCGCAGGCGCGCCGTTCTCCGGCGCCGGCGGCGCGGCGGTCACTCGCCGGCGGCCGCGCTCAAATGTCGTAGATGCTGCTTCGCGGTCCCGCCGCCCGCGCTCGCAGGTAAGCGAGCACCGTGCGCTCACCTGCGGGGGTCAGGGCGATCCTGGGTGGAGTCCAGGTACGTGGGTTTTCCTTATCCCAGACGGTCTTGGTCTCCGTGATCACATTGAAGACGCGCCACCAGCGCAGAGGGCGGTACACCGCGTAGGAGACACCGTCAGCGGTGATCGGAGATCCGCCGACCGCCCAACCCTGAGCGGCAAGGATGGGTGCAATTTCGGAAGCGAGTTCTCTTGCCTCCGCTCCGGAGCGCAGTAGCCGCAGGGCGACCAGCTCGGTGACCATACGCGTAAATTGTCCGTCGTCCTCGGTTTCGGTGGCGACCCGCTCCCAGAGCCGCTCCGGATCGGCCAGCAGTTCCCGGCCCTGGTTGGTAAGGTGCAGCCGCCGTCCGCGCCGCCGCACGAGGCCGAGGCGCTTTGCCGCTTGTCGCAAGATAATCAGCTGGTGGATGTCGGACTCCGAGCGCGGAGGCTTCTCGAAATTCCACCAGCCGAAGCGTTCGGCACCCTCGACCACCGTCAATCGCGCAAGGTAATTGCTCTGGGTCAACTCGGCTCCTGCCGGGTCTGATGCCTTCTCCAACAGCCATTGCATCGGCGCCACCGCCTGGCCTGGATCAGAGGGCGGCTCGATCGGATTAAGGAGGCGGTTGGCGATCTCCGCGCGCCATTTCGCCAGGGTTGGATGGCGCGCGGTGCCGGTCCACGTTCCCACGCGTTCCGTGGTCACCAGGCCCGCCAGCGTCTGCCCCGGCGGCAGGTCGAGCGGACGCGTCAGAGCGGCCTCGGTCAATGCCGCCGCCTTGGTCCGCCATCCCGCGGTACCCGGGGTGAATTCGCCACTCTCGATGGCGTCAGCCAGTCTCCGTTCGACCTCCTCGTGTGCCCCCACCTCGTCCATGCCCATTATCGATCCCCAGGCGAGCGCGGCCGTGTCGGGGGGTTCGACGCCTGATCTTGCCTGTGCTGCGCGAAAGGCGGCCGGACCGTGGTCAACGCCTTTTCGCCACTCGGCGAGCACGTCGGCGGTGGCGCCCGAGCGGGCAATCGTGGCCAGGCGGGCCATGCCGAGTTCCTCGAGTAACTCGCCGGTCGCCTCCACGGCCTCGTTCCACAGGTCGTCGGGGTAGCTCCGGGGCAAAGTCCACCAAAGGAAATACTGGACCCGTGCCTGGTGGATCACCGATGGTCCCTCGCCGAATGTAAGCGCATCGGCCACGACGCTCGTCGCTCGCGCCAGCTCGGGCCGTCGAGTGGCAACCTTGGCTACGACGCGATCCATGTCCATCGTGTTCACCGGCAATCCTCAAGTCAGGCCACCAGGCGGTGGCGGTCTCGACGGCTCCGCGCCGCATTGCCTACGCCATGCATGGCTCAGGCAAAGGACGTGCGACCGGCCTTGGACCACTCCCATATGCCGACGGCGACCGCGGCGCCGGAGGGTTGACCCGGCCGGCTCGTCGCCGCCCGGATGGGCTGCGCGTTGATCGCAGGCCGCCCTCTCCGGAGCGGACGGTCGACACGCCTTGGGTGCCGCAACATACCCGCCCAAGTGTATGTGTCCGCCGGCTCTGCACGCACCTGTTCCGACAGGCCCTACACCGGGGAGGCTGATATGGGGCGGTCGGCCAGGCCTTCGGCCACCACCCCTTCGGAGGGGAGGAGAATCGAGCCGCACGCCGCAGGATCGGCAACGCCGGGGCCGGCATCCAGCCGGCCAGAGCCCGGACTCCGGCCGCAGAAGCCGAGCCGACGGGCGGGATGATGGCGATCACGGACGGCGCTTTCCGCGGCCGGACCAGGACCATTACTGCGGGCTCTTGCGATATGGTGGCTTCGGCGTCGCAAATTCCACAGATCCCGGGGTGCATCCATGGCCAAGAACCGCTTCCGTTCCGGAGTCGATTCGAAGCAACTCGGCGGACAGGGCGGGGGGATCGGCGGCGCCGAAGCCAAGGCTCTTGCCGTCCTTTGCATGACCTTCTTCCTGGTGGCACTGGACAACACCATCATCAATGTCGCACTGCCCACCATGCAGCGCAGCCTTGGGTCCTCCACCACGGAGCTGCAGTGGATAACCGACGCCTACACCACCGCCTTTGCAGGCCTGATAATTGTCGGAGGACATTTGGCCGACCGCCTGGGCCGCCGGGAGGTGCTCCAGAGCGGCCTGGTCTCCTTCGTGCTCGGCTCGCTCGTAGCGCTCTTGGCGCACTCGAGCGGCACCGTCATCGCCGGCCGGTTGGTGATGGGGATCGGGGCGGCGCTTGCGGTGCCGGCCTCGCTCTCGATGCTCATCGACGTCTTCCCGGCGCCTCGCCAGCGACAGACGGCGATCGCCGGCTGGACCGCCAGCGCCGGCCTCGGGGTTGCTCTTGGCCCACTGGTAGGCGGGGCCCTGCTCACGCAGTTCTGGTGGGGGTCTATATTCCTGGCCAACATCGCCGTCGCCGGCCTGGCTTTGGCCGCCTCGGGGCTGCTTCTGCCCAAGAGCCCCAGCCACCGGCTGCATTCGCTGGACTGGCTGGGCTCGATCCTCTCGGTGGTGGCCCTCTCGTGTCTGGTTGCCGGGATCATCCAGGCGCCCAACTGGGGATGGACCGACACTCGCACGCTGGCCCTCTTCGCTATCACGGCTATTGCGGGCGTACTCTTCACACGCCGGGCAATGACCGCGGAGTCGGGCATCGTGCACTTCTCGGTATTCAAGAGCCGGCACTTTTCCCTTTCGTCGATGGCGATGGGTGCGATCTACCTGGGGATCTTCGGCTTCCTCTTCCTGATGACCCAGTTCCTGCAGTCCTTTCTCGGGTACTCCCCGTTGCGGGCGGGCGTGAGCTTCCTCCCGGCCGCGATCGCAGTGGTGATCGGAACCGGCATCGCCCGGGCTCTGGCTCCGAAGGTGGGCCCCCGTGCGGCACTAGCCGCTGGTCTGGCGCTGATGGTCGCGGCGATTGCACAGGAACTCTTCTTTACAACGGCAACCACCTACCGGGGCGTGGTGGGAATCCTGGTGACCGGCGGCTTGAGCATGGGCATCGTCTTGACGGTAGGCACCGACGAGGTGATGGGAAGCCTCGCTCCCCGCGAAACCGGCATCGGAGCGGCGATCAACGTGGCGGCGATGGAGGTGGGAGGGGCGCTGGGAGTGGCACTGTTCGGCAGCGTCTTCAATTCGGAGTTCACCCGCCAGCTGAAGCCCGCCACCACCGCTCTTCCTGCCGCGATGCGCCACCTGGCCACGGGCTCCCTCACCGCGGGGCTGGCCATCGCCCGCCACCTTGCCGGCGCACTCCAAGCGCTACAGATCG
>JAKAEN010000208.1 GCA_021818355.1 Actinomycetes bacterium
CAAGGAGGTGGGATTCGATAGAGGATTCAAAGGCCTGCTCTTGAGTCGCCCCGCGCATATCAGAACGCCCACTTCTCGCGGCGCATCAGCCCCAGGAGATTGATGCAGGAGACGCCCAAGTCGCGACAAACATCGGGGATGTAATACGCCTTCTTCGGATTGCGCTTCTCGGCGGCGGAGGTTTCTTGCGAGACGACCATTCCGCCTTCGCGAAGCTTAGCCAGGGCAATCACGTAGGCGTCTGCATCTTCGTAAACTTTTCCTGGATCCATAAGATCGGGATACTTCGCCTGGATTCTTGCGGTCTCCTCCTGGATATCGGTATTGAGGGGTACAAAGAGGCCCTTCTTTCCCTTTACCCAGGCAACAAGCTCCGGTGTTCCTACGGCGATAATCTCTTCCAGAACTACGTCGACGGCGGCGCCCCGCGCGTCGGCGATTAGGCGGCCGAGGGCGTGCTCAAGAGATGGAAACACGTCCAATGGGTAATGCCGCGCCTGCCAGTCCATGAAGGTGCTGGTGTCGAAGGAGTAAATCATCGCCCCTCAATCCCCGTCGTCGTATCCGTGGCTGGGCTGAATGAGCCCCTTGTAGAGCCTCCCGCGCAGCTCCTCGAAGTGGTTGAACTTCAGATCCAGGTAACGGCTCGCCTGAACCGAGGTGATCCGGTTCGTGTCGAGGGCTTGCAAGACGAGCTGGGCCAAGGGGCGCCCGCAGCGTCCCAGCGTCTTGTCCACCGGAGTTGCGAACCCTTTTCTTTTAGGCAGTTGCTCGACGTAGCTCTTCCAGGCATCTTTCCAGGCCATGTAAACAGGCCAAGAAAGGATGCCCGCGCTCCAAAGTCGGGTGGCCATGGCGAGAGGCGTGACCCTGAACCGCCCGGCCAAGGTGCGCATCCGGGCGATGTCCCAGTGCTCCAGGTCGCCGCCTATCTCCCCGAGCCGGGCTTGCAGAACCTCCTCGGGGATCAGCGCGGCGCTAGAGGCCGCCTCGGCGAAACGCTCTACCTTATCCCAGGAGGGGTCATCGCGGTCTTCGCCTAGGGCGGCCCGTTCTTCCTTGCCTAGAGCCAGCGAGATGTGGACCAACTCGTGGATGAGCGTGAAAGCTCGCGCGGCAGGCGAGGATTCCTTGCTATTGATTCCAATAACGGGCAGGGGGGATTTGAATAGCGACACGCCACGAACCTGGCCCAGGGCGACCTTGGGGAATTGGAAGACGAGTACTCCGGCGCCCTCGACCGCCTCGCGCCACCGGCGCCAGCCCTCCCACTCGGTAGACCACTGACCTTGCTCCGCCGTGGAGAGCCCGAGCGCGGCCCTGAGCTTGGCGCCGACGGTCGCCGGTCCCTCGGACTGATGAGAGGCAACGGCGAATTGGGCAAAGGGCGCCGCCAGTTCGTCGCTCAGTTCGAGGGCTTCTTCCCGCCGCTGGAGCAGAATCCGCACGGCCAGGCGAAACTCGGGGGACTCCACCCCTGGCACCACCCCCGGCAAATGACGGTATTCGGTTGCAAGAGGTGGCAACGAGGGTGGCTGAGGCAGGAAGAAGACGCCGAGAGGCCGGCGGTAGAGAGCGGCCAGGCCCCTGGCTTGACGGATCGTGGGCTGGGCCTCGCCTCGCTCCCAAGCGAGGACCTTGGCGGGCTTCACGTTCACCCGCTTGGCGATGGGCTCGACGGTGTACCCACTCTCGCGGCGGGCCCATTCGAGAAGAACCGGGTTGACGAGTGCCCGAATGCTGGTTCCCATACCTCTAATATACTCCGTCTGAGGGTTGTGCGGCGACAGGATCCCCAATGTCCATCTGCCCCGTGACGGCGGCGACGATGAGAGCGGCGCGGCGCTCCTTCAGGAGGGCGATGGTGCGCTCCGTCGCGGCGCGAAGGGCGTCGAGGTTAGCTGTCCCCTTGGAAATGTAGGCCGCGATGGCGCGTTGCTCCTGGAACGGAGGAACAGGAAGGGACATCTCCCCTAGGTCGGAGAAGCGAATGCGTGGTGCGCGCTCCCTTACTGCCGCACAGCTAGCTTGAATGAATCCCGCTAATGCCATTGTCCTGAGCGTGTGCGCGTAATACCTACTATCGGTTCTACTATCGCAAGGATCGCAAATGATGTATTCGGGAGAGCACTTGCCTGCGGAATCAGATACACCTATGGCCCCCGCGAAAGCATCCATCGAATGCAATACAAGATGACCGACGCGGATCCCTTGGTAGCCAAGCTCCTTTTCTGCCACGGTGAAACCTTCCAGTCTTCGCTTGCGTCGCAACGTGACTTGTCCATCGCGAAAGCAGGTAACCACCTCATCCTCTTCACGAACGGGCAAGCTAGATTGCCGAAACACGAACTTTGCTCTATCCAGGATCCAATGTGCTGGGATTCTCCCAAGCCAAGGGACGCTTGAGTCACGGAATGGGGTTTGGGGATGAAGGCCCCGGGTGACGGCGCGGGTGATGAGGGCGCGGCGCTTCTCGGCCAGAAGCTTTATGAGCTTTTCCTTCGCCGCCACCAGCCCATCCAATCTCGCGGTCTCTCGGTCCAGGTAGTCCGCGATGGAGTGCTGTCGCTGGAGCGGCGGCAAGTATACGGGCAAATCTCCCAGATCCGAGGCATTTATGGCCGGATAGCTAACACCCAACGAGCGCCTTATAACTTCTGCCAGGAAACCAGGCTCGCGAAGGGCATACTTGCAAAACCTTGTATCAAAGTAATCCGCGTGCGGATGCACTACCGCGAAGCCCGTTGAGACGATCAGGTTTTCTGGCGGCCTTTCAACTGCGGCAATCGCTTGAAGGTACGTCCGCACGGTCGAGATGATGACGTCGCCGTGGTATGCCCGCCTGCGAGCGCGGCTCGGAGCGTCAGCGAAGCGGTAAGTCACGACCTCGTGAATGCTTCCAGCGGAATCGACATTCCCGATATCCACGTATTGAAGCTCATAGTCTGGGTCAGTATCCTCGCTAAGAGCTTGATCGTTGATGGTGGCTAAGTATTTGAGTCTTAGTTGGGCAAATGCCGGAGCAGTGTTCACTCCGTCACCTCTCTGAGCAGCCGCATGATCTCGTCCTCGGCTTTCTTGAGATCCGCGTCAATGTCCTCCAACGGCCTCGGCGGGGTGTACTTGTAGAAGTGTCGGTTGAAGTTGATCTCGTAGCCCACCTTGTCCTTGGTCCTATCCATCCAGGCGTCGGGGACGTGGGGCAGGACCTCCCGCTTGAAGTACGCCTCAATGTCGTCTTTCAAAGGCACGTTCTCAAAGTCGCGCAGGCCGGCGTCGGGCTCGTAGCCCTCTCCCTTCCGGCCTATTAGGACGGGCTCGGCCTGCGGGTCCCTCTGGGTGAAGGTCGCCCGAAAGAGCTTGTGCATCGGCTGTTTCCAGGAAGACTTGCGCTGGTGGAGCACCTTGGACATGCGTTCCTTGGCCACGTTCCAGTCGAGGAGGGGCTTTGTCCCCAGGTCCCGCTCGATGGCCGCGAGGTCTTCGCGGAGATCCGGGTAGTCTTCCAGGAAGCTTGCCTTTCCTTCCCGAGTGATCTGGAACCGGAGGCGTAGGGGCCGCTCCACGGTGACGCGCGTGTAGCCGAAATCGGCATTGTCGAAGACCTTGCAGGCCTCGCCCTCGGCGAAGCGTCCGTACACCTTCACCAGGCCGTCGATCTGGTGGCCCGTCAGGTGACGCCGCTTATCGCCCAGGCTCCGCTTGCTCTCCTCGCTTCCGCCGGCTGTCCAGACTTCGCGGGCGTCCAGGAGCTGAATCTTGCCCCTCCGGCGCTTCTCCTTGCGGTTTGTAACGATCCAGATGTAGGTGCCGATCCCCGTGTTGTAGAACATCTGCTCAGGAAGGGCGATGATCGCCTCCAGCCAGTCGTTCTCAATGACCCACTTGCGGATTTCGCTCTCGCCCGAGCCCGCGCCGCCCGTGAAGAGGGGCGAGCCGCTGAAGACGATGGCGAGGCGCGAGCCGTGCTTCTGCTGCTCGGGCAGGACGGGCTCGAATTTGCTGACCATGTGCTGGAGAAAGAGGAGGGCGCCGTCGTTGACGCGCGGCAGGCCCGCGCCGAAGCGGCCCGCGAAGCCCAGCTTGTCGTGCTCCTTTTGAATCTCGCCGTGCTGCTTCTTCCAGTCCACGCCGAAGGGCGGGTTGGTGAGGAAGTAATCGAACCGCTCCCCCGCGAACTGGTCGTCCGTAAAGGTGTCGCCGAAGCGGATGTTGTCCCCGCCGCCATTATGGTCCACCTGCTTGATGAGCATGTCGGAAGCGGCGGTCGCGAACGCGCGGTTGTTGTAATCCTGGCCGTAGACGTAGAGCCTCGCCTCGGGGTGGTGATCGCGCAGGTAGTTCTGCGCTTCCGCCAGCATGCCACCCGTGCCGCAGGCCGGGTCCGAGAGCTTGCGCACGGTCCCCGGCGTAGCCAAGAGGGCGTTATCGTTCATGAAGAGAATGTGGACCATGAGGCGGATCACTTCGCGCGGGGTGAAGTGGTCGCCCGCCGTCTCGTTGGCCAGCTCGTTGAAGCGGCGGATGAGGTTCTCGAAGACGAGTCCCATCTGATCGTTGGGCACCTTGTCCGGGTGAAGGTCCACCTCGCAGAATTTGGAAACCACGAGGTAGAGGATGTCCGCCTGGCGCATCTTCTCAATCTCGGTGGTAAATTCGAAGTAATCGAAAATCCGCCGGACGTTGGCCGAGAACCCGGTGATGTAGCTCGTGAGGTGCTTGTCGATGTGGTCGGGATCGTCCTTGAGTTTCTCGAAGGTCAGCTCCGAACGGTTGTGGAACCGCTGGCCCGCGGCGTTATTGAGGATCTTGTCCAGGGCATCGTCCCCCAGCTTGCCTCCCTTGTGCTTCTCGGCCTGCTTCAGCACCTTCGCCTTGGTCGGCGCCAGGACGCAATCAAAGCGTCGGAGGACCGTCAGCGGCAACATAACCCGCTCATACTGCGGCGGACGGTACGGGCCGCGGAGAAGGTCCGCGATCTGCCAAATGAAGTTCGCTAGGTCCTGGTGATTGCTCACGGTTGTTGCCCCCTTCTCTCTTCGTACCCAATGGCTTCACATCACAAGGATGTTACTACCATTGAGGACTTCGCGACATCCGCATTGTCGCTATGTTCCCACCCTTCGTCGCTCGCGTTGGG
>JAKAEN010000209.1 GCA_021818355.1 Actinomycetes bacterium
AGTTCGCGCACTCCGCTTCCATCAACGCAAATCTCTCTTGCTTGGTGGCTTGGCTGCGAAGTACGCCGCTGCTTTTCCCAGGAACTCGTTGTCCTTGCGCAGCTCGGCCAGCTCACGCCGGAGGCGAATGAGCTCTTGGCGCTCGGCCGGGGTGAGGGGTACATCGCCTGAAGCCGATGCCGCCTCCAGGCGTCTGCGTTCATCTCTCACCCAGCGATAGAGCGCTTCCTGGCCAATGGAGAGTTCCCTGGCTACGTCAGCGACGCTTCTTCCGGAGTCGATCACCCGATGTGCGGCTTCGGTCTTGAACTCGAGGGTGAACCTTCTTCTGGTTGCTCCCAACGTGACATCCTTTCCACCAACATCGTAGGTTGGCTTAACGGGTGTCTATTTTCCTTGGGGCACCTCTAACATCAACTAGGCCGTAGTTCCCCCCGGCTATCACGTTTTTGACGTCGCGCATCACCCCTGAGCTGGACTCAGATGGCCTGAAGGGGGAGATGATGTAGTCATGTAGTAGACGGCAGATGCGCTTGATGAGTAGACGCCGATGGGCTATACTGTCGTCATGTACATTGTGCGGGTGCCGAACCGTGGCTCCCCTCCGGCGGTTCTGCTGCGGGAGAGCTATCGCGAGGATGGCAAGGTGAAGAACCGCACGCTTGCCAACCTGTCACACTGGCCCGAGGACAAGATCGCGGCCGTGCAAGCGGCGCTGGGCGGCAAGACGCCACCTTTGGCACTTCAAGGCGCCTTCGAGATATCCCGCAGCCTGCCCCACGGACACGTGGCGGCGGTGCTGGGGACGCTACGCCGTCTCGGGCTCGATGAGGTGATCTCCTCGGAGCCCTCGCGGATGCGCGATCTCGTCACTGCCATGGTCTGTGCCCAGGTGATCGCACCGGCCTCCAAGCTCGCCATGGCGCGGGGGCTCCGAGCCGAGACGGCCGGCTCCTCCTTGGGGGAGGTGCTCGGGCTATCGGGTTGTGACGAGGATGACTGCTACCAGGCGATGGACTGGTTGGGCTCCCGCCAGGAAGCCATCGAGGATGCGCTTGCCCGTCGTCACCTGAGCGGGGGCACCCTGGTCCTCTACGACGTCTCCTCGGCCGCCTTCGAGGGACGGACATGTCCTCTCGGAGCCCTGGGCCATCCCAAAGACGGCGTGCGCGGACGCCTGCAGATCGTCTACGGCCTGCTATGCGCCAGAGACGGGACCCCGGTGGCGATCGAGGTCTTCTCGGGCAACACCGCAGATCCCAAGACCGTTGGCGCTCAGGTGCAAAAGCTGCGTGCGCGCTTTGGGATCACCAGCGTCTGTCTGGTCGGGGACCGGGGCATGCTCACCAAGGCGCGCTTGAGGGAGGACCTCCAACCGGCGGGACTCGACTACTTGACCGCCCTGCGCGCACCCGAGATAAAGGCCCTCACCGAGAGCGGTGCCATTCAGCTCGGGCTCTTCGATGAGACCGACCTCTTCGAGATCGTCCATCCCGACTTTCCCGGCGAGCGCCTGGTGGCCTGCAAGAACCCGCTCCTGGCCACCGAACGCGGGAGGAAGCGGGAATCGCTGCTTGAGGCCACGGAGACCGAACTGGCCAAGATCGCCGCCGCCGTGGCCAGGGAGCGCCGGCCACTGCGGGGCGCGGACAAGATCGCCCTCAGGGTTGGGAAAGTCATCAACCGGTACAAGATGGCCAAGCACTTCGACTTTCAGATCTCAGACGACGCCTTTGGCTTTTCCCGCAGGCAGGAGGCGATCGCCGCCGAGGCGGCCCTGGACGGGATCTACGTGCTGCGCACCAGCCTGGGTGAAGAGGCGTTCGCCACCGAGGAGGTGGTCTCCTCCTACAAGGCACTCAGCCATGTCGAGCGGGCCTTTCGCGCCTTCAACACCGACCTCGACATCCGCCCCATCCGCCACAGGACCGAAGCGCGGGTGCGGGCCCACGTCTTTTTGCGCATGCTCTCCTATTACGTGAGCTTGCACATGGAGCGTGCTCTGGCTCCGATGCTCTTCAGGGACGACGATAAGGCCAGCGCCGAAGCCGCCCGGACGAGCCCGGTCGCCCCGGCTCAGCGTTCGGCGGCAGCGCACAAGAAGGCGGCCACGAAAGTGACTCCCGAATACCTGCCGGTCCACAGCTTCGCAACCCTGCTTTCCGACCTGGCGACGATAGCTGCCAACCGGATCGCTCCGGCGGACTCGAGGCTTGAGGGCTTCACTCTCATCACCACACCTACGCCAGTCCAGAAACGCGCCTTCGAACTCCTCGGCGTCTCGCACCGCCTCGGCTACCTGTAGTCAGGACGGAAGCGGGAAGTCCCAGGTCGCAGCCTCATCACGACCAGCGCGGGGGGAACTTCGGACTAGGAGGTGAGACAAGGGGACAGACCGGGCATCTGCCCACCCTGTCGTGCGCATCAGCCAAGGCTCGACGTCAGGGGTGTACGAAAACTCCGGAATCGGTGTTCAGATTCAGCGGAATACGCATCCTGCCTTCGCACGGGCACTTCGACAATTCCAATCCGCAAGCGCTCTGCTAAACGCGACCTTCTTTCAAATCGAAGCTATCGGGACTGTCGATGCGGTCGGCGCATCGCGAACGTTGCTCCAGGAATTCGTGAATGCGACCAATGCCGTTCCGACTGGGTTCCGTAGAAAGTCGAGACAGAAACGCGAGGCTTGGGAGTTGGCTGCGGGGCGCCTTTCAAGCGCCACGGCGGCATTCGCGGCGGCAGTCCGAGTCGATTTGGACAGGGTTGATCAGGCCGCAACTCGGAAAGACAATCGGAGGTGGAGGCTACGATGCCGACGTAGTCAGGACGGACTGACTGGAGCCGTCGAGGGCCGGACATTGGCGGCGGGAGGGGCTGGAGCGGTTGAGAACCAGCCAATCTAGTTCCGAGACGCCATGCTTTTTAGCTCCCGCCCAGAGGACGGCGAAGTTGGGGGGTTATTCTGAGTTTCTGGAGATCGATTCCGATGACTCTGAAGATGCCTAACGCTATCTCTGAAGAAACGTAACGGTAATATTGGAGATGCATAAACCCACTGTGGTCAGGGCGGTCGTACTGGCGGAAGACTCTCGCGGTTGAGTCACAGCGCATGCTAAATCCAGGCGTTAGATGTCCCGAAAGACTGCTAGCCGAGTAAGCGTGAGGTGAAAGTTTCCGGGGCCGGATCAATCAAATGCTCTGACGGTTCCAGCCGCGGTTGTAATCGAAGACCGACTGCAGTTGCCCGCGTTGAGCTGTGTTCCAGGCGAGCGCGTCGCCAAACGACTCGCTAGATGACGCTGGCCGGTCAACCACGATCCAACTAAGACGAATGATTACGGTGCTGTCTTCGGTCCACCTTCGCTCCATCACCTGGAGTGCTATGTCCGTGGCCATCTGAGTGTTTACACCGCCAGTGACTATCGCAACGCGGTCTGGGCTACCTGCGTAGTCGGCACTCGGAAGAGAGTCGAAATCCACTTCCTTGATGTACACGACCCGGCTCACGGAGCCGTTGGTTCCGAAGGTTGCTACCGGCACGTAGAGATAGCAGTTCATGATCAAGCCTGCTGGGGCGAACTCCGGGAATGGACATCTTCGCCTCCTAGCCTAGTGAATTATTAGGCGTGCCACACGTCATTCGTATTTCTAACATCGGAGCCGGAATTAGATGGTCGCGCAGGTCTTAGCGCTTAGAGGTCTTGGTAAAGCTATGGCTCGAGTCGTGCCAAATTGGAAAGAAGATGTAACCCTGCCGAAATCCGATGATTCGTCGCCTCGAGGTGAGGTGCAGCGAAAACAACGGCATTTCGCGAAGGTCCTCCGGCTGCTTCAACCATGCGCTCCTGCCCTCTTCTGTAAGGTCCCGATCTGGATCGAGCGTGTGGTTGTTGTTACCGGCGCGTCTTGACCCTGTGGCATCGATGATCGCTTGCCACGTCATCGTAGAAAAGTCCTGCAATTTCCGAAGGATCTCGTGCCACAGCTCGGCGTGGTTGACCTGCTCCATGCCATACTTGTCGTGGTCGAGGCACGCGAATTTGGGGTCCCATCGGAAGACCATCCCAGCGTATGACCCGCCAGCCGAGTCGCTTAAGAATGGAACTTGCTTATGCGCGGGTACGTGGGCAAGCGCATTGGGTACCTTTGATTTCTTACGGCTCAAAGGTTCGAATAGTACTCGTAAATGTCGGCATCGAGGATCTTCTCGTGAGAGTTGTCACCGGGCCCAGCGCCTGCGCGCTCGCGAGCCTTCAGCCACGGCGCCTCCTGGTGCGTCAGGTTGGAGAGCTCCCAGGGCGCCATATGACCGTAGTACTTCAACACCGCGTCCACAGTATCGCGCTGCTCTTCCGTCAGCTGCCCGGAATCCCCACGCGTCAAGTTGGTCGCGCCAAACTCAACGTGATTGCGATGCAGGCTATATAGGGCAGGTACCACTGGGCCGCCGCGCCAAGCCTGGATCTCCTCATCATAAAGTGGCGCGCCGTCCCAGACGAGTGACCATGCGTGCGCGTAGTACACCAATTTCTGCAGCTTGAGAGTAGGAAGAGCGCCCTGCTTTTCGAGAATGTATTTCGAAACGTCGAATACCGTAGCCATGCGATTCTCCCGTCTCATAATCACATCTACGTCACAATGACAGCAAAAGATTAACTCCAAAAAGCAAGGAAGTTACAATCTAACGACAAAATGTGACACATTGTGTACGAGAGTTGCTGTCAGGTCCCTAATGACTCGCCGACGAGCTGCGATTGTTGGTTGCGAAGCGATTTCAGGCCAAGCGGGGGGTCAACAAACCCACGCCGGCGGCTCCTGGCCCCACTCCTCGGCCGCCGAGCGTCTCCGGGCGCTGATCGACGCAAGGGCTGATTCCGATGTTCAGTTTTTGTTCAGCCGACGCGCCGATGCGCCGGAGAGGCAAGAGGGCCAAGGGCCTCTGACCTGGTTAGAAATTGGTGGAGGTGATGGGACTCGAACCCACGACCTCTTGACTGCCAGTCAAGTGCTCTTCCAGCTGAGCTACACCCCCACTACGGGTACCCAACGATCATAGCGCTCCCGAAGCCCTGCTCCTCCCCGTCGTTGCCAACCTGCGGCAATTAGGATTTGAGTCGTTA
>JAKAEN010000210.1 GCA_021818355.1 Actinomycetes bacterium
TGGTGGCGGCCGAGGCCGACCCGGCGGCGGTGTCCTGGGGCAGTACCCAGGTGGTCTGCCAGGGCGCCGAGGTGGATCCGGCCACGGCGCTGGTGACCACCATGGCGTCATCGATGCTGTAGCTGCTTCCCGCGCCCAGGCTCACCGTGCAGGAGGAGTTGAAGACGTACATCATCGAGACGTAGAAGCGATTGGTGGCCGGGTCGAAGATCGCCCAAGGGTCGGTGATGTTCTGGTCCTGGGGGCCGGATGCCCCGATGCACTGGGAGAGGCCGGCGCCCGCCGGGCTCTGCGCGGCGGTGGGGAAGGCCGGGTTGATCAGCGCAGTGCTCGGCACACTTGCCAGCGTCGCCCCGGAGGAGCTGATGACCCTGAATACCCCGTTGGTTAGCTCGATCGCCTCGCCCCCGCCGGCGGTTATGAAGGTGTCCGGGGGAGTGATCAGAAGGCCGTTGCCGGCGTTGGTGACGTCGTTGGCGCCAACCCCGGGGAAGTAGGCGGCCGGAGGCGCGCTTGACGCGGCGACGGTCGAGGGCGAGGTGGCCGGAGTGCTCGCCAGTGCCTGGGCGGGAGTGAATGCCAAGCCCAGAAGGGTGGCGATGGAGGAGGCGCCTACTGCCAGCCGCCAAGCGCGGCGCTCGGAGCGGGATGAGCGCAATCAGATCCTTCCAACCAACAGCGCACCTGGCGCTCTTTCGCATTCGGCGGCTGGAAATGTGAACGGAATCGGGACACCGCCCTTGTCCGGAATGATAGGCGATCGGCCGGGCAAACCTGAAAGTCTGCCCCCTGGCCTGCCGCTCGTGAAGGGGCCGGTGGCCCGGGGGCGCCGGGACGATGCCCGGCGCCGGATCAGGCTTCGGCCTGGAGCTTGGCGATGCGCGCCATCAAGCGCGACTTGCGGCGCGAGGCCTGGTTCTTGTGGATGATCCCCTTGCCGGCGGCCTTGTCGAGCTTGGAGATGGCCAGGCGCATGGCCTCAACGGACTCCTCGCCGCCGCTCTCGGCCGCGGTCAGGGCGGACTTGACGCGAGTCTTGAGCTCGGAGCGCACCGCCTTGTTGCGCTCGTGGCGCTTCTCGTTCTGCTTGTTCCGCTTGATCTGGCTCTTGATGTTTGCCACTTCAACCTCTGTCTAGGAAACTTCCGTGCCGGAGCGCCCGAGGGCGGCTCGGGCTCCGCCGCGAAGTGAATAGTTTAGCGCTGTCCTCGGGAGACCGCCGCCTCAGCATTTAGGCTTGAACCCCTAGAGATGATAGAGACTTCCAAGATCCGCAACCTGTCGATAATCGCCCACATCGACCATGGCAAATCGACCCTCTCCGACCGCATCCTCGAGCTGACAGGTGCTGTCGACCCGAGGGAGATGCGCGAGCAGTACCTCGACACCATGGACATCGAGCGTGAGCGTGGCATCACCATCAAGGCCCAGAACGTCCGTGTGACCTGGAAGGGCTACACCCTGCACCTGATCGATACCCCCGGCCACGTCGATTTCGGCTACGAGGTGAGCCGCTCGCTGGCCGCCTGCGAGGGCGTGATCCTCCTGGTCGACGCCAGCCAGGGAATCGAGGCCCAGACGCTCGCCAACTGCTACCTGGCCATCGAGAACGACCTCGAGATCGTGGCCGCCCTCAACAAGATCGACCTGCCCGCCGCCGATCCCGACCGCTACGCGGCCGAGATCGAGAACGTGCTCGGGATACCCGCTGACTCCATCCTGCGGGTCTCGGGCAAGACCGGGCAGGGTGTGGATGCGCTCCTCGACGCGGTGGTGGAGAGGATCCCCGCCCCCAAGGGCGAGGCCTCCGACCCGCTGAGGGCGCTCATCTTCGACTCCTACTACGACCAGTACCGCGGGGTGGTCTCCTCCATCCGCGTGATGGACGGGACGCTGCACTCCAACGACCGGCTGCGCTTCATGCAGGCCAAAACCACCCACGGGGTGGAGGAGATCGGCGCCCGCATGCCGGTGCCGGTCCCCGTGGCCGAGCTGGGGCCGGGCGAGGTGGGATATCTCATCTCCGGCATCAAGGACGTGGGACGGGCGCGTGCCGGTGAGACGGTGACCACCGTCGACGGCGGGGCCACCGACCCACTTCCCGGCTATCGCCATCCCAAGCCCATGGTCTTCTGCGGCCTCTACCCGGTGGACGGGGACGAGTTCGAGGGCCTGCGCGAGGCGCTCGAGAAGCTGCGCCTCAACGACTCCTCCTTCACCTACGAGCCCGAGACCTCCCTGGCCCTCGGCTTCGGCTTCCGCTGTGGCTTTCTCGGCCTCCTGCACATGGAGATCGTCCGAGAGCGCCTCGAGCGCGAGTTCGACCTCTCCCTGATCGCCACCGCTCCCTCGGTGGAGTACCTGGTGCACATGCCGGGCCAGGAGAAGCCGGTGGTGGTGGACAACCCCTCGGAGATGCCCGCCGCCCAGTCCATCACCAAGATCGAGGAGCCCTACCTCAAGATCGACATCCTCTCGCCCTCCGAGTACACCGGCACCATCATGGACCTCTGCCAGACCCGCCGCGGTGAGATGCTCTCCATGAGCTACATCTCCCCGGAGCGCATCGAGCTCACCTACCGCATTCCCTTGGCCGAGGTGGTGATGGACTTCTTCGACGCCTTGAAGTCCCGCACCAAGGGATACGCGAGCCTCGATTACGAGCCCGCCGGCTACCACGAGGCCGACCTGGTCAAGCTGGATATCCTCCTGAACGCCGCCCCGGTGGATGCCTTCTCGGCCATCATCCACCGCTCCAAGGCCTACGACTACGGGCGGAAGATGACCTCCAAGCTGCGCGAGCTGATCCCCCGCCAGCTCTTCGACGTGCCCATCCAGGCCGCGGTGGGCGGGCGGATCATCGCCCGTGAGACCGTGAAGGCCCGGCGCAAGGACGTGCTCGCGAAGTGCTACGGCGGTGACATCACCCGCAAGCGCAAGCTCCTGGAGAAGCAGAAGGAGGGCAAGAAGCGGATGAAGAACATCGGCCGGGTGGAAGTGCCCCAGGAGGCCTTCATCAGCGCCCTGCGCCTAGAGGAGGGCAATTGAGCCCAGCCAGGCGCGCCGCCGGGCGATGCCCGGCGTAGTCCTCTGGTTCAGGCGCGACCTGCGCCTGGCCGACAACCGCGCCCTGGAGCGAGCTCTACTCCTTGCCGATGGCGGTCCGGTGCACGCCTTCTTCTGCGCCTCGCCCGCCCTGTTGGCCACGTCCCCGATGCGCTCCGGCTACCTGGGTGCCGCCCTGGGCGGCCTCGACCGCTCCCTCTTGGGGAGACTCGGCCTCGCCCACGGCGACCCGGCCTCCGAGGTGGCCGCCTTCGCCAACCGGGCCGGGGCCGAGGTGGTGGTGGCCACCCGCGAATTCACCCCTCTCGCCCGCCGGCGCGACGAGCGCGCCGCGGCCTTGTTGGGTGGGGCCGGGATCAAGCTGGAGCTGGGGGATTCGCCCTACCTGCTTCCCCCCGGCAAGCTCGCCCGTGCCGCGGGGGGCTGGCACCGCGTCTTTACCCCCTTCTATCGCAGGCTCTCCGAGCACGGCTTCGACGCGCCCCGCCCGGCACCGGAGGCCGACGCCCTCGAGGCGGCACTCGCCGAGCCTGTGCTGCGCGACGCCCGCGCTCTCGGCGTGCTCGGGCTTCCCGAGCTCTTCGACCGCCACCGTTTCGGGGCGACCGAGGAGGAGGCCTTGGCACAGCTGGCCGCCTTCGCAGAAAGGGCGGGGGAGTACCCCTCCGGCCGCAACCTTCCCGCCGCCGAGAGCACCAGCCGGCTCTCGCCCGCGCTTCGCTTCGGCCTCCTGCATCCCCGTCAGGTGGCGGCCGCCCTGAGCGGCCTGCCCGGCGGGGATGAGGCCATCCGGCAGCTGGTCTGGCGGGACTTCTTCGCCCAGACGCTGGCCTCGGAACCCCGGAGCGCCTGGGAGAACCTGGATCCGCGCTTCGATCGCATGGCCCACGACGACCCCTCGGCCTCGCCCGTCCGGGAGCGCCTGGAGACCTGGAAGCAGGGGAGGACCGGCTTTCCGCTGGTGGACGCGGGGATGCGGGAGCTGGCCAACACGGGGTGGATGCACAACCGCGCCCGCATGGTGGTGGCCTCGTTCCTGGTCAAGGATCTGCACATCGACTGGCGGGTCGGGGCGCGCCACTTCATGGAGAACCTGCTCGACGGGGATCTCGCCTCCAACAACCACTCCTGGCAGTGGGTGGCCGGCTCCGGAACCGACGCCGCGCCCTATTTCCGGGTCTTCAATCCCGTCCTGCAGGCAAAGAAGTTCGATCCCGAGGGGAGCTACATCCGCGCCCACTTGCCCGAGCTGGCCCACCTGCCCACCCGCTTCGTGCACGAGCCCTGGGAGGCCAAGCGCCTGGGGATGCTGGAGCCGGACGCCTATCCGGAGCCCATCGTTGACCATGCCCGCGAGCGCGAGGAGGCGCTCAGGCGTTTCGGGGAGATCTCCGGGAAGAGCGAGGCCGGGGAGGCCGGTCAGCCCGCCTGAGCCGAGGCGCCGCCCTCGACCTTGACCGGGCTCTTTGCCGGGGCGACCCGGCGGCGGGTGGTCTTCATGAAGACCGTCACCACAATGGCCAGGTAGGCCACGTAGACCAGGCCCTGCAGGACGCTCGGCTGGGAGGCGTACCCGAAGAAGGTGTGCACTATGTCGCCCACCGTGGACTGGTCGTTCAGCAGCGAGGTGGTGTTCCACATGGCGGTGGTGAGGATGGGCAGGAAGCCGAGCTGCTGCAGGTTCTGCACCGCGTCGATGAGCAGCCCCGCCGCGAAGATCATGAGAGCCACGCCCATGACCCGGAAGGCCCGGGCCATGTTGATCCTCTTGCCCAGGCGATAGACGGCCACCGCGAAGGCCAGGGAGGCCAGTGTGCCGACGACGGCCCCAACGGCCGCGCCCTTGGTGGAGGTGGCGAAGACGATGGCAAGTGTGAAGACCATCGCCTCCAGGGACTCGCGCCCCACCGCCTGGCCGGCCATGATGGCCAGGCCCAGCCGGGCGCCACGCTTCATGGCGAAATCCGCCTTCTCGCGCAGCTCCTTGGCCAGGTTGCGCGCGTGTGCGGACATCCAGAAGGTCATATAGGTCATCACCGCCG
>JAKAEN010000008.1 GCA_021818355.1 Actinomycetes bacterium
GCACCTCCTCCCAGAGTCTCAGTATCTCCTTGCCCTCGGCCTCGTCGCCGATGGAGGCGAGGCCCCCCGCGGCGGCGTACTCCTTGGCCGCCTCGAGATACATCCCTTGAACCTCGAGTGCGGTGGCGGAGCGGCCGTTGGCGAGTGGAAGAGGGCGCTTCAAGGTCAGGTCGTAGGAGACGGCCCGTAGCGAGGGTACGGGGGTCTCGAGAACGAGTTCGAGACCGTCGAGGAAACCGTCCTCGATCATGGAGAGGACGATCGCCGTAGTGCCAACCTTGAGGAAGGTGGAGTACTCGCTCATGTTCGCGTCGCCCAGGATCACGTGCAGGCGCCTGAAGCGCGCCGCGTCTGCGTGGGGCTCATCTCGGGTGTTGACGATCGGACGCTTGAGAGTGGTCTCCAGCCCGACCTCCTCCTCGAAGAAGTCCGCGCGCTGAGATATCTGGAACGGCACCTGCTCCTTGGGCAGATAGGCCATCTCCGTTCCCACCTTGCCCGCTCCCGCGAAGATCTGCCTGGTGACGAAGAAGGGCATCACCTGGGAGACGATCTTGGTGAAAGGTACCGCCCGATCCATCATGTAGTTCTCGTGGCAACCATAGGAGTTGCCCTTGCGATCCGAGTTGTTCTTGTAGACCACCACCGACTGCCCGGGGCCGAGCACATGAGCCGCCGCCTCCATCGAGCGCCGGAGCACCTCCTCGCCGGCCTTGTCGTACAGCAGCGCCTCTCGAGGGGTGTAGCACTCCGGGCTCGAGTACTCGGGGTGGGCGTGGTCGACGTAGTAGCGGGCGCCGTTGGAGAGGACCGTGTTGATCAGATGGGTCTCGACCTCCGGGGCGAGCTGGAAGTCCCGCGTGAAGCCGCGGGCGTCCACCATCGGCGATTCGTCGACGAAATCCCAGCCCACCTTCTTGGACACAAGCGAGAGATAGGCGTTTACCAGCAGGGAGGATGCGGTGATCGGATTGGGGTCGGGCACCCCCAGCATCTGGATGCCATACTCCGTTTCGATTCCGCACACCTTGATTATTGCCACTGGCGCTCCTCCCCCGGGTCCGATCGGCTACAGGTACTGGCCGGTGCCCACCTTCTCGATCGCCCGGCCGCCGGTGGTCTCCTTGCCTTCGGAGACAAGGGTCCGCACATAAACGATGCGCTCGCCCTTCTTGCCCGAGATCTTGGCCCAGTCATCCGGGTTGGTCGTGTTGGGCAGGTCCTCGTGCTCCTTGTACTCCTTGGCGATGGAGCGAATGAGGTCCTCGACCCGGATTCCGCCTCCCTGGTTGGCGATGGCCCTCTTGATCGCCAGCTTCTTGGCGCGGCGGACGATGTTCTCGATCATGGCGCCCGAGGCGAAATCCTTGTAGAAGAGGATCTCCTTATCGCCGTTCTGGTAGGTCACCTCGAGGAAGCGGTTCTCCTCGTCGGTCCGGTACATCTCGGCCACGGTGCTCTCGATCATCACGGCCACGGCCTTGGCTGGGTCGCCACCGCCCAGGTCGGACACCTCTTTGGGATCCAGGGGAAGATCCGGGGTCAGATACCGCGAGAAGATCTGGGCCGCAGCACCCTCGTCGGGCCTCTCGATCTTGATCTTCACGTCGAGCCGCCCGGGGCGCAGGATGGCCGGATCGATCAGATCCTCGCGGTTGGAGGCGCCGATCACTATCACGTTCTTGAGAGTCTCCACCCCGTCGATCTCGGCGAGAAGCTGGGGGACGATCGTCGATTCCATATCCGAGCTGATGCCGGTGCCGCGGGTGCGGAAGAGGGAGTCCATCTCATCGAAGAAGACGATGACCGGGAACCCCTCCTCGGACTTCTCTCTAGCACGCTGGAAGATCAGGCGTATCTGGCGCTCGGTCTCCCCGACGTACTTGTTGAGCAGCTCCGGACCCTTGATATTGAGGAAGTAGCTGCGCCCTTTGTCCTCGCCGTTGAGCGCCGCCACCTTCTTGGCGAGCGAGTTGGCGACGGCCTTGGCGATGAGGGTCTTGCCGCAGCCGGGCGGGCCGTAGAGCAGGATCCCCTTAGGCGCCGGAAGCTTGTACTCGTGAAAGAGGGAGCGGTAGAGGAAAGGCAGCTCCACCGCGTCGGTGATCTCCTCGATCTGGGAGTCGAGACCTCCCACATCCTCGTAGGAGACGTCGGGGACCTCCTCCAAGACCAGCTCCTCCACCTCCGGGCGCGGGAGCTTCTCGAGCACGAGGTTGGTGCGCATGTCGACCAGGATCGAGTCGCCCGCCCTGAGACGTTCGCCGGCCATTGCGTCGGAGAGTTCGGCCACCCGTTCCTCGTCGCCGCGCCCCACGGTGAGAACCCGTTTGGCGTCGAGCAGGTCCTTCACGGTGACCACCTCGCCGACCGCGTCGGGCTCGCGGGCCAGGATGATGGCCAACGACTCGTTGAGGGCCACCTCCTGCCCGATGGAGAGGTCAGAAACCTCCATGGCGGGGTGAATGGAAACGCGCATCTTGCGGCCGGAGCTGATCACGTCGGCGGTGCCGTCCTCGTTCACCTCGACCAGAATTCCGTAGGCACTGGGAGGCTGGGTCAGCTTCTCCACTTCCTCCCGCAGCGTGGCGATGTGCTCGCGGGCCTGGCCCAGGGTGACGGTCAGCTTCTCGTTGCGCGAGACGGCTTGTGCGAGCTGGCCGCTTACCTCGAGCAGCTTCTCCTCGAGCGCGCGCACCCTCAAGGGTGCGTCCTGAACGGCACGACGCAGCTCCGCGATCTCGGCCTGCATCATCGCCACTCTCTCCTCGGCACCTGCCTCGGAACCGGTCGGCTGGTCTGAGAACTTGTCGTTGCTAGTCGTAGAGACCACCTCCTGACTTCACGCTACACCCGGGCGCAGTCCAAGCGACGCCTCGCGGAGGAGGGTGAAGAGCGACTCCCAACCCTGAAAATAACAAAGGCGTCCTCTTCTGCGGGGTGCGCCCCTAAGTTTTAAGTGACATAGGCCGGATATGCCTGAACCGCCTCGAATGGCTTGGTCAGCGCTGGCGCGAAGAGCCCAGGGATTAAGAAGGAAGCGTAAATGAAAGTCTGGATCGACCAGGATCTCTGCACTGGGGACGGCCTCTGCGAGGAGATCTGTCCTTCCGTTTTCACGCTCCAAGACGACGGGCTCGCCTACGTGAAGGAAGGCAGCGACGTATTCAACAACCCCGGCGGCTCCGCGCAGATGGCAGTCGTTCCCGCCGAGTTCGAAGACGCGGTCGTGGAGGCCTCCGAGGAGTGCCCGGGCGAGTGCATCTTCGTGGAGAACGACTGAGTCCCAACCGGCGGCGCCCCGCCTGCTGAATCAGACGGCCGGAGGCATCCTGGCCCAGGTCAGAAAGCCGGTGTGCCCCACCATGGAATGCTCCGGCCTGAGCGCCTGAGCCGAGTGGAACCAGCTCCGGGTCAGGACCTCGACGGTCCGTGGAAGAACGAAGCCGAGTTCGCGCAAGCGGTTGCGGAACTGCTCCAGCTGGCCGACGCTCGTCTGGTAGGCCAGAACGATTCCCCCAACGGCGAGGCTGCCCTGCAGGTGGCCGAGCACCTCCCACGGCTCGGGCAGGTCCAGAAGGACCCGATCGTAGGGCCCGCCGTCGACACCGTCGTAGATATCGCGGATCTGGACCGAATAGCGCGCGAGGGCCGACGCTCCCAGATACGCCCCCACGTTGTTGCGGGCGCGGTTGGCGAAGTCTTCACGCATCTCGAAACCGGTCACGAATGTGCCCGCGTTGAGCAGCGCCATCGAGAGGGCTCCCGATCCCACCCCCGACTCCAGCACCCGCTGACCGGGCCTGATGTCGGCCGCCATGAGAATTTGGCCAAGGTCCTTGGGATAGATGACCTGTGCGCCGCGCGGCATGGCCTCGATCGCCTCGGCCAGAGTGGGTCGGACCACGACGAAGTTCTTCTCCTTGCCCGAGCGGATTCTTGAGCCGGGCGGCGCGCCGATTATGTCGTCGTGGCTGATCGCGCCCAGGTGAGTGGAGGTCTTGGCGCCCGGCACGAGAACGATGAGCTGGGTGCGGCGCCTCTCGTCAAAGGCGAGCACCCGCTCCCCCGCCCTGAAAGGTGCCTCCGTGGCCGGGAGCCCCTCCAAGGCGTCAGGGACGTCAGAGCCGCCCGGCTCCCCGGTTGACGGCTGGGTCATTTGCGCAGCTTGCTGCGTATCTCGAAGGCGTCGCCGGGCTTGAGGGTGATCTTGGCGCTTTGACCCATGGACCGCTTCTTCAGCTTGCGGTAAACCCATAGCCCTATTGCGATATAGCGAAGCGCCGGCGAGTAGCGCGCGAGAGTGCCCGAGGCCAGCTTCTGTGCGGTCGGCCCAAGCAGGCCCGCCAGGCGCGAGGCGCGCTTTTTCTCAGATGCGCTTGATTTCGACAATTGCGCTCCTCTTGCGGCCCATGCGGAAGCCGAGCAGCAGCCCCACCACGAACACGGCGACCCCCAAGCCAACCGCCACCATCGGCAGCGACGGCGCGGCCGCCTCGCGCGCCTTCCCCAAGCCGCCCTCGAGCTGGGAGAACTTCTCGCGCAGGTCTTCCTTGGTGACCTTGGTTTCAGCCATCAGAACCCTCTCCAACGCGCGGCCGCATTTCCCGGCCCACTCACTTCATTAGCTCCTTGGCTGACGCCTTGCGCCGCGCCGCGGTGAAGGACGTGACGGCGACCAGAGCGCCTGCCACCGCAACCAACAGGTATGGAATCCAGCTCAGATTTCCGGTCATCGCGGTCCCGGTTTCGGTCTGGAGCAGCCTCAGCAAAGCGAGCAGCAGGAGCGAGACGCCGAGCAGAATCGTGATCGCCCCCGCAACGCCGAAGGCCAGGTAGCGGCCAAGCGCCTTTGCGGGCCCGAGCGTCTCCTGCTTCACATAGGCGATGACGGTGGATCGCAACTCGTCGAACGGGCTCTTGGTCTTGAACAGGTCCTGGAGTGCCACGCCACCACGCCCCTTGCTCCGTAGTCCTTACCCAAAGCACAATAGCCCAGCCACAGGTGGCGGACAGCCCACAACCTGCGCCGATGCGAATGCGGATCAGCGGGAGCGCAGGTAGTAGGTGGATTGACCCCTCGCCACCAGCCTGCCGCCGTCGTCGACCACCTCGGCCTCCACGAAGAGAATGGTCTGGCCCCCGGATACGACGCGCGCGGTGCAGATGAGCTCGGAGCCGACCTTGGCCGCTCGCAGGAAGCTGACCGAGAGGTTGGTGTTGGAGGAGATGATCTTGCGCCCCGCGTAGGTGACCGTGGCGGCGCCCATCGCCGAATCGACGAAGGCGGCGATGAACCCGCCCTGCATCACACCGGCGGGGTTGGCGAAACGCTCGTGGGCCAGCATCCGCCAGACCGAGACGCCAGGGGTCGACTTGTCGACACACTCCATGCCGAGGGTGAGATCGCAAGCGGGCGGCACCTGGATGGCGATCGGCTTCCGCTCGGGGTCGGGCATAGGCCACACAATAGCGGCCGCACGTCGGCACCAAAGGGGTGATCGGCGATTGCGCCCCAGCGCAAGGCGGTCAAAACAACCAGGACCGATGGTCGGGGTAGGATGGTGGGGAGAGCTCAGGAGGAACGCCCGTGGCAGAATCCGTCCCCAATCAGACAACCCTGCTCCGGATGGCCGAGCTGGGAACCTCTCCATGGATCGACAACATCACCCGTGACTGGTTCGAAAACGGAAAGCTGGCCGAACTCGTCTCCCGGGGCATCGTCGGCCTCACCTCCAATCCGGCCATCTTCGCCGCCGCCATCGCCTCGACGGAGTTGTACGACGATCAGATCGCGAAGCTGTCCGGGCAGGGGATGAACTCCAGGTCGATCGCCCTAGAGCTGGCGAAATCCGACATCTCCCGTGCCGCACAGGTCCTGGCACCGGTGTTCGAGACAACCGGCCACAAGGACGGCTGGGCATCCATCGAGGTCGATCCCGACCTCGCATACCAAGCCGGCGAGACACTGTCAGCGGTCCGGGCCATGCGCCGGGCGATCTCCGAACCGAACGTCATGATCAAGATCCCCGCAACCCGGGAGGGACTCGGCCCCATCGAGGAGGCGGTGGCCGAGGGCGTGAGCGTGAACGTCACCCTGATCTTCTCCATCGAGCGCTATCGGGAAGTTTTCGCCGCTTTCCTGCGGGGAGCCGTGCGCTTCCTGGACGGCGGCGGTGACCCCTCCCGCCTCGGAAGCGTGGCCTCGTTCTTCGTATCCCGGCTCGACACCGCCATAGACCCGCTCCTCGTGCAGGCCGGACGGGGAGACCTGTCCGGAAAGGCTGCGGTGGCGCAGGCAAAGCTGGCCTACGCGGCCTTCCGGGAGATGGCCTCCGCTCCCGAAGCGCGCGAGGTTTTTTCGCGCGGGCTACGCCCCCAGCGCCCCCTCTTCGCCTCCACCTCAACCAAGAATCCCGCCTATCCCAAACTTCTCTACGTCGAGAGCCTGCTCGGTCCGGACTCGGTGAACACCATGCCCCTGGCCACCGTGGACGAGATGCTCTCCTCCGGAGACCCCCGGCGCCCCACAGTCGTCGAGGGGGTCGCCGAGGCCCGCCGCCTGATCGATGAGGAGCTCCCCGCGGCGGGCGTGGATCTTTCCGCTGTGACGTACGAACTCGAGGTCGCGGGAGTCGAGGCCTTCTCGAAATCCTGGGCCGGCCTGATGTCCGAAATCGAGAAGAAGGCGGGCGCGCAGGCTTAGTCGGTCCGGCGCCCAGCCCACATCCACCGTAGAAGGGAGAGGCCGGCCATGGCCACAAGCGATATCGCCACACGCATCCTCGAAGGAGACGCAAAGCTCTGGGTGGAGACGAGCGTGGCCCCGAATCGGCTCGGTTGGCTCAGAGCCCCCGAGACGACCCATGAGGAGCTGCGCGACCTGACCCGATGGGCGGAATCCGTCGATCAATCGCACATCCTGGTCCTGGGGATGGGCGGCTCCAGCCTGGGCCCGCGCGTTTTCGCCGAATTTCTCGCCAACCACGGCGGCGCACAGCGCAAGGTCACCATCGTCGACTCAACCGATCCACGCTCGATCGCCGACATTCCCCTGACCGATACTGCGGTGGTGGTCTCCTCCAAGTCGGGCACCACCGTCGAGACCGAGGCGTACCGGCGCTTCTTCTTCGAACGCCTGCGGCGTCCGGATCGCTTCTACGCCATCACGGACCCCGGCACGCCGCTGGCCGAGGTCGCCACCGAACTCGGCTTCAAGCGCGTCTTCGCCGCCCCCGAAGACGTCGGGGGCCGCTTCTCGGCGCTCACCTACTTCGGAACAGTCCCCGCCGCACTGGCGGGGATGGACATGGTGGCCCTCTTCGAGGCGCTCGCCAAGGTTGACCACGGACGCTGGGCCGACTTGGGCACGGAGATTGCCGAGGCTGCGTTGGCGGGCAGGATCCCGGTGCAACTGATCAGGAACGAGCGGGATCGCGCCTTGGGAATGTGGACCGAACAGATACTGGCCGAGAGCACCGGCAAAGAGGGCAAGGGCCTTCTTCCCGTCCCCGCAGCCGCCCGGGAGGGGGATTATCCTTGCTCCACCGTCCCAGTGGCGGCCGGAGGAATCGCCGAGCTCGCCTCGCACATCTTCGGGATGGAGCTGGCGACCTCCGCGGCAGGCCACGTGCTGGGAATCGACCCCTTCAACGAGCCAGACGTGGGTGCATCCAAGGCCATCACCAGGCGCATCCTCTCAGGCGAGAAGTTCGACCCCAAGCTTCCCTCCACAGGCATGGAGGATCTGGCGGCTTATCTGGAGAGCGAGCTCACCGAGGGCCAGTACGTTGCGATCAGCGCCTATCAACCTCTGGACTGGGAGGACGAGCTGTATCGGCTGCGCGACGGCCTGGCGGCTCGGATTCCACTCCACCCGGTGACGGCCGGGCTGGCGCCGAGACACCTGCACTCCACCGGCCAACTTCAAAAGGGCGGGCCGAAACTGGCGCACGTCGTACAGATCGTCTCGGCGGACTACGGCCCCCGCGTGGCGATTCCGGACATGGACACCGACTTCAACACTTTGATACGGGCCCAGGCCGATGGCGACGCGGTAGCACTCGGCGAGCGCGGTCAGCGCGTCACCCGCGTGGTGTTGGACTGAGGCCCGCCGTGGCAGGCGCGCGATTCGACAACTTCGAGCTGATCACCAGCGACGATCCCGCGGACGAGGTTTTACGCCTGGTCGCAGAGGTTGCAGCCGGGGGTCCGGCCTCGTTCCTGGCCACCGGGGGTTCCCAGGCCAAGCTGGTATACCCGAGGCTCTTTCCAGCTATCGCGACTGAGCCCGCATTGGCGGGCGTCCGCCTCTACCTGGGAGACGAGAGGGTGGTACCCCTTGGCGACCCAGATTCGAACACCTCGATGCTGGATTCGATCCCCGGGGCTCCCCGGGGTGAGGGCGCGATCATCTCCCCGGCGCGCTCCTTCGCCGCCGAGCTTCGTGATGCGGCCGCCCAAGGAGGGGACCCCTCCCGGGAGATTCTCCAGGAGATGCTCGACTGGTGGAGCAAAGAGCTCGTCGAGGCCCCTCGGCCACGTATCGTGCATCTGGGCCTTGGCCCGGACGGCCATGTCGCCTCGATCTTCCCCCAACCGGTCGATCTCACGATCGCCACACCTGAGTGCCAGGTTTCCCTGGATGCGACCGGGCTGAACCGCCATCTGCGCCTCTCGGTGACAATGGGCTACATCGACCAGGCGGAGCTGGTCATCCTGGGCGCCACCGGCGCCGCCAAGGGCAGGGTGCTCAAGGCCGTGCTCGAGGATCCCGGCGCCTACCCCGCCGGTCGGCTACGGCCTGGGCGTCTGGTCGTGGCGGTGGACCGGGAAGCGCAGGCGGCGCTGGCGTGACCGGCCAAGCCTCGCCGGCGGCGCTTTCGCCCACAAGCCCGCAGGCGGCCTAAAGTTGGCGTATGGCTTCTGATCTCACGGCTTTGTCGACCCCCGAGCTGATGTCCCGGGCCGCGAAGGCACGCGACTCGCGTGCCGGGCGCTACCTGACCTTCAGCCCGAAGGTCTTCATCCCGCTCACCAGGCTCTGCAACGACGCCTGCGGCTATTGCACCTTCGTCCGCCGGCCGAGCCAAGTGGAGACCCCCTTCCTCTCCCCCGACGAGGTGCGGGCCATCGCCGAGGCGGGGGTGGACGCCAATTGTCACGAAGCCCTTTTCACCCTGGGCGAGAGGCCGGAGAGCCGCTGGTCCGAGGCAAAGCGCTGGCTGGAGGCCAATGGCCACTCCTCCACCGTCGACTACCTTGCCTCGATCGCCGCGCGCACCATGGCCGAGTTCGGACTGCTGCCCCACCTGAACGCGGGGGCGATGACCAAGGACGAGCTGGCGGCGCTGCGTCCGGCGTCGGTGTCCCAGGGAATGATGCTGGAGAGCATCCGGGCTGATTTGGAGGCGCACCGCGCCGCTCCGGACAAGGCTCCCGAGCGGCGGCTCGCGACCATAAGGGCCGCCGGAGAGCTATCGATCCCCTTCACCACCGGTCTGCTGGTCGGCATCGGCGACACGGAGGAGGACCGTGTGCGAGCCTTGCGCGAACTGGCGGCCCTGGCCGAGGAGTACGGCCACATCCAGGAGGTCATAATCCAGAACTTCCTGCCAAAGCCGCGCACGCGTCTCGCCTCGGCGCCGCCGGCCGACACGGAGGCCTTCCTCCGCACCATCGCGCTCGCGCGACTCATTCTGCCGCCGGCCGTGCACCTGCAGGCGCCACCGAACCTGAGCGACGAAATCGACCAGCTCGTGGCCGCAGGGATCGACGACCTGGGCGGGATCTCGCCGGTGACCATCGACCACGTGAACCCGGAGCGGCCGTGGCCGCACCTCGACAAACTCGCACGGCAGGTGGAGGAGCTCGGCTTCAACCTGGTCCCGAGGCTGGCCATCTACCCGGAGTTCGCGACCGACCCCGCCCGATGGCTGGCGCAAGAGGCGCGCTTCCCGGTTCTCGACCATTCCGACGCGGCCGGCTTTGCACGGGAGGACCGCTGGGTCTCCGGAGGGGACGCCCCCTCGCCGTCGCTCTTCGAAGACCGCCCCCTCCCCACCAGCCTGGCCATCTTCCGGCCGCGGACCGACTCCGGATCGGGTGCGCTTGCCGAGCTGCTCGAGGCGGTGGAAGGCGGGCACGAGCCCGACGCCGCCCAGATCGAGTTGCTCTTCTCCGCACGCGGGAACGATGTGCGGCGCGTTGCCGAGGTGGCGGACGGCCTGCGGGAGCGCATCGTCGGCGACGACGTGACCTTCATCGTCAACCGGAACATCAACTACACCAACATCTGCACCTTCCGCTGCCGATTCTGCGCCTTCTCCAAGGGGCCGCTGTCGCTCAACCTGAGAGGGGCTCCATACACCCTCACCATGGACGACCTGGCCCAGCGGGTCACCGAGGCGGCCGAAGCCGGCGCCACCGAGGTTTGCCTGCAGGGAGGCATCCATCCCGACTTCGACGCGGACTACTACCTGGAAGTGGTGCGCACGGTGAAGGCCGCAGTGCCGGCCATGCACGTGCACGCCTTCAGCGCCTTGGAGGTCTACGAAGGTGCGCGCCGGGCCGGGCTCGGGCTGGAGGAGTACCTCCGCCTCTTGAAGGAGGCGGGCCTGCGCACCCTTCCGGGAACGGCCGCGGAGATCCTCGACGACGAGGTGCGCGAGGTCCTCTGTCCTGACAAGATCCGCACCGAGACATGGCTCGAGGTGCATCGCGCGGCTCATTCGGTAGGGCTGAACTCAAACGTCACCATCATGTTCGGCTCGCTGGAGCGCCCAGCCTCCTGGGCCCGCCACTTGACGGTCACGCGTGAGCTGCAGAAGAAGACGGGCGGCTTCACTGAGTTCGTCCCGCTTCCCTTCGTGCACATGGCCACCCCCATCTACATGCGCAAGCTGGCCCGGCGCGGACCCACCTTCCGCGAAGCGGTGCTGATGCACGCGGTCGGACGCATCGCCTACGCCTCGACGATCCCCAACATCCAGGCCTCCTGGGTGAAAATGGGCGTCAACGGCGCTCAAGAGCTGCTGCGCTCGGGAGCCAACGACCTGGGCGGCACCCTCATGGAGGAGAACATCTCCCGTGCCGCGGGGGCGTCTCACGGCCAGGCGCTGGATGTGGAAGACTTTCTCGCCATCACCGCTCCGCTGGGCCGCAATCTCGTGCAGCGATCCACGCTCTACGGTCACCTGCGCACCTTCTCCGGCACGAGCCGGGACGCGGGGTGAAAGAAGCACGCATGAACGGCGGCACTCGGGCTTCCAGCAACAACCGGTCCCGATTCGAGGTAAAGCCGCACGAGTCGACCCTTCTGCAGGATGAGTTGGCGGCCCTGATCGAGAAGATGGCCCCGCTTCAAAACAAGGACCTTGTCACACAGCTGCTGAACGTCGTCGTCAACTTCGCCAGCGCCGACTTGGACCGGCTGGACCTGAAGATCGCCACCGGCGCGCTCACCGAGATGCACCAGGCCTTCACCACCTTCCAGCCCTGGGCCGGACGCCGCAAACTGACCATCTTCGGCTCAGCGCGCACGCAGGAAGGCCATCCCGACTACCTGGCCACCGTGGAAGTGGCCAAGGCGATGCGCGAACGCGGATGGATGATCATCACCGGCGCCGGGCCCGGCATCATGGCGGCGGGCATCGAAGGCGCCGGGCGCGAAAACTCCTTCGGAGTGAACATAAAGCTGCCCTTCGAGCAACGGCCGAACCTCTTCATCGAAGAGGACCCCAAGCTCGTGGAGATGAAGTACTTCTTCACCCGCAAGCTGATCTTCACCCGCGAATCGCAGGCCTTCCTGGTACTTCCCGGCGGCTTCGGAACCATGGACGAGGCATTCGAACTGCTCACGCTGATGCAGACCGGCAAGTCCCAGCCCGCGCCCATCGTGCTCTACTCCGCGCCCGAGAACACCTTCTGGAAAGAGTGGGAGGTTTTCATGCGGGACAGGCTCTTCGAGGGAGGCTACGTCAGCGGAGAGGACGAAAGCCTCTTTCTCATCACCTCCGATCTCGAGGAGGCCGTGACCGAGTTCGAGAGCTTCTACTCGAACTTCGACTCGCTGCGCTGGGTGGGAGATCTGCTGGTGCTGAGGGTGAGGCAAGGCCCCACGGAAGAGGAGCTCGAAATGCTCAACCGGCGCTACGGGCGGATCTGCTCCTCGGGCACCATCGAGGCGATCCCGATCACCGGCGCCGAGAAGGGCGACAAGGACGGCCTCGACCTCCAACGCGTCGCGCTCCGCTTCGACCGATCCTCCCACGGCGCCCTGCGTCGGCTCATCGACGACCTCAACAACCTTTCAAGACCGCCCTCGGGGGAGTCGATAACACAGGGGTGAGAACCTGTCAGTCCTGCGGCCTGCCGGCCGCCGCATCCGTGACCCGCTGCGCGTTCTGCGGCAAGGAGCTTCACGGGACCGGAAGCTACGAGCTGATCCCCCGCTCCACGCACTTCGCTTTCAGCGCACCCGGCGCGGCGCTCGCGGACGCGAGGCTGGAAGGCGGCGTCTGGCGCATCTACGAACGCGGTTCCACCGAGCCTCGCCTCTCCTTGCTCCCCATGCTCCGTCACGGCCGCTACAGCGTTGCGCTCCTGGACGAGGGGATGGCACGGGCCGCCACGGTGGTAGTGCGCACGCGCGTCGAGCCGGGATCCCCGGAACGCCTGCTGGCCGCGGTAAACGACGACGTCCGCACTTCTCTCGTGATATACACCGACGGCCCCACCGGCCTGCACATGGTGAACCGTCTCGGCGACGTCGTCGCGCTTGCATCGCCCAAGCCCGGTGGCGCCATGTCCGGCCTGGACATCGTCTCCATGGGCTCCGACCGCCTGGCCGAGCCGGCCCAGCTGTTCGGAATCTTCCTCTCCCTGATCCTGGCGCGGGTGGCCCACCCGGGATGTACCTTCAGCGACCTCGACCACATCTGCCTGGACGCATCCAGCGAGAGCTGACCGGCATTCGCCGGGGCAGGAGCGGAGAGCCTTCACTGTGCTAGCTTTTGCCCAAGGGGGGATGCAATGGGCGTAAAGCGATATGCCGTGCCGGTCGAGCTGACCGACTGGAAGACCCAGGACAACACCGGCGCCGTGCAGTTCAGCTGGGACTACGACTCCGGGCGTGAGAAGCTGCTCTCGCTGTACGAAAAGGGCAAGCGCCGCCAATGGGACGCCAAGGTCCGCATCGACTGGGAGCGTGACGTCGATCTCGACAACCCGCTCGGCAACGAGGACTACTACGTCCCCATCTACGGCTCGCAGGTGTGGGAGCGCATGGACGCCCGGGCACGTGGCGAGCTGAAGCTCCACCTGGCCTCCTGGCAGTTCTCCCAGTTCCTGCACGGGGAGCAGGGCGCGTTGATCTGTGCCTCCAAGATCGTGCAGAACGTCCCGGACATGGACTCCAAGTTCTATGCGGCAACCCAGGTCATGGATGAGGCTCGGCACGTCGAGGTGTACTCCACCTTCCTGAACAAGCTGGAACTCGCCTATCCCATCAACCCGAACCTGCGCAGCATCCTGGACCAGGTGCTCAGCGACTCGCGCTGGGATATGACCTACCTCGGCATGCAGGTACTGATCGAGGGGTTGGCGCTGGCGGCCTTCGGGATGATCCGCAACCTCACCGGCAACCAGCTTGCCCGCGACCTGACCGCGTACGTGATGCAGGACGAGGCCAGGCACGTGGCCTTTGGCCGAAACGCGCTGAGCGACTATTACCCCCAGCTCTCCGAGGCCGAGCGGAACGAGCGGGAGGAGTTCTGTGCGGAGGCCTGCAACCTGATGCGCAGCCGCTTCCTGGCGCACGAAGTCTGGGAGAACCTCGGTCTCGGCACCGACGAGTGCCTGGAATGGGTGGAGCGCTCGGAGGCGCAACAGGCCTTCCGGAGCCTACTTTTCACCCGCATCGTGCCGGTGCTCCGTGACATAGGGCTCTTCGGCGAGACCATGCGCTCCGCCTTCGAGAAGATGGGGGTCCTCGGCTTCGCCGACACCGACCTCGACGCGCTGATGGCCGACGACGAACGCGTCGCGACCGAGATCGACCAGGCCCGCCGGGCGGAGGTGGCCTCCTCCATCCACGCCGGCATGGACGACCAGGAGCCTCTTAGCTGAAGCTCGACGACGGGGGGATGAAGCGGTAGCCGGCGCCGCGCACGGTCTGGATCAAAGGTTCGTGACCGGCGATGTTGATCTTCTTGCGCAGGTAGCCGACGTAGACGTCGACGATGTTCGATCCCGGGTCGAAGGAATAGTCCCACACGTGGTTCAGGATCTGGATCCTGGACAGGACCTGGTGCGGGTTGCGCATGAACAGCTCCAGGAGCGACCACTCGCGCTGGGCGAGCTCGATGCGCTTGCCTCCGCGGAAGGCGACCTTGGAGAGCATGTCGAAGGTGACGTCGGCGACCTCGAGGGTGGTCAACGAGGCGGAATCGTAGGTGCGCAGGGCCGCACGGATCCTCGCCAGAAGCTCGTCGAAGGAGAAGGGCTTGGTGACGTAGTCGGTGGCTCCCGCGTTCAGCCCCTTCACCTTCTCGGCCACCTCGTCGCGCGCGGTGAGGATGATCACGGGCTTGGCGAACTTGTCCGCCCGCCACTGGGCCAGCACCGACTTGCCGTCACGGAGCGGCAGGCCCAGGTCGAGCAGGACCAGGTCGATGTCCTCCGCCATGGTGGGAACGACGCGGGCCGCCGACTCTCCATCTGAGATGACGCTGGTCGCATAGCCCTCGGCGCGGAGACCGCGCGACAGGAAGCTGGCGATCTGGGGATCATCCTCCACTATGACGATGTTCATCTTTCCTCCTTGACCGGCTCAGGACAGCCCATCCACGGCCGCCCGGCGTTCATACACGACTCTCGGCCTGGCCGTAGCCATTGGCCAGGCTGAGTGGCAGAACCACGGAAAACTCCGCTCCCCCCAGCCGCGATCGGCCGACCAGGGCCGCGCCGGAGTGCGCCCTGGCCACCGCGTCCACGATCGACAGTCCCAGGCCCGCCCCCTTGGCATAGGTCCGCGATCCGCGCTCGAAGCGCCTGAATATCGCCGCCTCCATCCCCGGCGGGACACCTGGGCCGGAATCGCCGACCGAAATCGTCAGCAGGTGCTGGTCGGCACGCGCCGCAACCTCAATCTCGTCCCCTTCGCGGGTGGCCTTGACCGCATTCTCGACCAGATTGAGAATGGCCCCGCGCAGCTTTGGAGCGTCAATCAGCAGCACCAGGTCGGGAGGTTCGACGTAATCCCAGGCGCGTGGCGCCATCACGGAAGCCGCCGCGAAGACGTCCGCCATGAAGGCACGCAGGTCCACCGGCTCCGGCTGGAGGAAGTCGCTCTCCATGGTCCTGCCAAGCATCAGCAGCTGATCGATCAGGCGGCTCATATAGGTGATTTCCTCCAGCGCGTTCTGAAGGCTCTCCTGGTTCTCGGGGCTCAGCGGCCCGCCCAGCCTCTCGATAAGCTCCAGGTTCCCGCGCACGATCGTCAACGGGGTCTTCAGCTGGTGCGACACGTCGGAAAGAAGCTGGCGCTGCTCCTCCATGGTGGCGTCCAGGCGGTCGATCATCTGGTCGAAGGTCCTGGCCATGGTGCCCATCTCGTCGTCGGGGCCGCGGTAGTCGAGTCGCCTGCTCAGGTCTCCGTCGGCGATTCCCGCCGCGGTCCGGGTGATACCGCCGACCATTCCCAGCACCCTCCGCAAGAGGAGATATCCGCTGCCGACCGTAAAGGCCACCGCGATCGCCGCCTCGGCAATGGCGAGCAGCATCACCTGCCGGCTCTCGGCCAACAGGCTGGTCTCGTCGGCGGCCGCGATGAAGACACCCACCAGTCGCGAACCCTGCCTGATCGGAGAAGCGAGGACGAGGTACTGCTTCTGCCCGGCAGGCACGCCCTGAATCGTCGTTGCAACCGGGGCGTGGGCCAGCCACGCCTTGACCTGGCTGGACTGCAGTAGCTGCTGAGAGCCACGGGAGCCCAGCGTGGCGCCCCCGGTTATCCCGACCATTATCGCCCGGGAGGCATCCACCTGGTGGCTTGCCAGGTACCTGGAAGTGGTGCTGAAGACGGAAGAGCCGGGGGAGGCCGCCAGCGCGCGGCTGTATTCGCCAAGGTCGTCAACGAGAATGCCGCGCGTGATGGCCGTGGCGTGGGACTTGAAGGTCTGGGCTACCTGGACCGCCACCAGGCCGAAGACAGCCGCGGTAACGATGGAAAGGCCCGCGATCAGCCGCGGCACCGTGCCGATCCTCAGACGCCCGACCCTACGGGCCAGGCCGAGGCGCCGCCCGCCCCGTGCCTCCTGGCCCGTCACCTCCAGGCGCTCCGGGCCCGGCGGCTCCGGCCCGAGGGCGGTCAATTCAAGCGGCGCCTCGGCGCCACCCGGCACAGTCGTCAATTGTCACCGCCGGAAGAGTCGGACGACTTGGCGGTGGTGGTAGTGGCGGAGCTTGCGTCGCTGGAGGACTGGTTCGAGTCACTCGAAGTCTGGTTCGAAGTCGCCTGCTCCGCGGTGGTGGTCGTGGCGGCGGAAGTCGTAGCCGTGGAGTCCGATCCGGAGGAGGTCTTGTCGCCGCCCTCCGAACTCGCCTCCGGATTGATCTCGACCGGCGACGAGGATCCCGACTCGTAGGCAAGCACAGGATTGGTGGGCGAAACCACGATCAGCTTTCCCGCGTCGGAAGAGCCCTGAGGTTCGGTAGAGGTCGTATTCCCTGAGGAAGGCCCGGTCGGAAGCGATGTCGACGGGGCGACGACCTCCACCGCTTTGGGGATCGTGACAGCGGGCGAGCGAGGCACGCCCAGCTGGAGGTAGGCGGCCGCTATCACAGCACCCACCACCATCGGCACACCTATGCCCATGACCCTGCCCAAGGTGGCAGAGAGCGACTTGGAGCCTCTCATGCTCGCCTCTCCCGCATGCCCGCCTCGGAGCCACGCAACCGTTGCAGGCTCTCGCGGGCGCATCGGCGAAACGCCGACGAACCCGATCAGCTGACCCGTACAAGAGCCTTCAGGACCCTTGGGAACAGAGTATTAAATGAAAATTAGAGTGTTCTTAGAACGAGGGCCTCAGAGCTCGACGACCATCTTGCCCAGGTTCGCACCCGAGAAGAGCCCCAGGAAGGCCTCGGGGGCGTTCTCCAGGCCCTTCACCACCGTCTCGTCGTATTGGATCCGGCCGGCCTTGATCCAGCCGGTCATCTTCTCGGCGAACTCGCCGATCGCGGCACCGTGATCACTGACGATAAAGCCTCGCAACGTCAGGCGGCGCTGCACGACCCGGAATAGGTTCCAGGGGCCGGGGTCGCGGGCCTTGGAGTTGTATCCCGAGATGGAGCCGCACATCACGAAGCGCGCGTAGTCGCGGGATGCCTCCAGGGCGGCGACGAGATGGCTGCCGCCGACGTTGTCGAAATAGACGTCGATGCCGTCCGGGGCGGCCTCCGCGAGGAGGTAGACGATGTCACCGGCGCGATAGTCGATCCCGACGTCGAAGCCGAGCTCGCCCAAACGGGCGGCCTTGGCCGCACCGCCCGCGCTCCCGATGACGGTGAGGCCCATGATCTTGGCGATCTGCCCGACCGCGGAGCCCACGGCGCCGGCGGCGCCGGAGACGAAGATGGTCTCTCCCGTCTTCGGCTCCCCGAAGCGCGTCAGGCCTATGTAGGCGGTGAAGCCCGGCATCCCGAGCACCCCCAGATACGCGCTGGGCGAGACTCCCTCAACGGGATCGAGGCGCCGAAGCGAATGCGCCGGCTTGACCTCGTAGTCGGACCAGCTGGCCATGGAGAGCACCAGGTCGCCCACCGCAACCGAGGGGGAATTGGACTCGAGAACCTCGCCGACGGCGGAGCCGACCAGTGGCTCGCCCACCTCGAACGGAGGAACGTAGCTCTTCGCGGCGTTCATCCTGCCGCGCATGTAGGGATCCACCGAAAGGAACCGCCAGCGAACCAGCGCCTCCCCGTCACCCGGCGGGTCAAGCTCCACAACTCGCGAACCGAACGTCGCGGCCGTGGGCATGCCCACGGGCCTGGAAGCGAGCGTTATCTGTCTTGCCTGCATGGGGCGGTGACCTCCGATCGAAGAAGCGAAGAGCAGGGGGCCGGCGCCTGCGGCGCACCCTCCGCCTCCATCCTTGCACACCTTCCCGCTTTCCGGGAGCCCGAAACCTCCCGCCCCTTTGCCCCGGCCGCCGCTGCCCGGATAGGCTCAGCAGTTCATAGACCGCTTCATGGGGAGCACACGATGCCAAAGCGCCAGATTCCACCGGGCATGCAGTCCCAGCTCGACACGGCCTCCTATCAGGGAATGGCGACCTTCGCTCAACGACCTCTCCTGACCGAGCCGGAGCAGCTGGATGAGTGGCAGCCCGACGTGGCGGTGGTCGGCGCGCCTTGGGACGACTCGACCACCAACCGCCCCGGGGCACGCTTCGCGCCTCGCGCTCTGCGGGCGCTGGCCTACGGGCCCGGCACCTACCACATGGATTACGGGATCGAGATCTTCGACGAGCTGGAGGTGGTCGACTTCGGCGACGCCATCTGCACCCACGGGATGTGGGAGCCCTCAGCCAAGGCGATCAGGGATCGCGTCGGCGAGGTCGCCAGGAGAGGGATAATCCCGCTCGTCATAGGTGGCGACCACTCGATCACATGGCCGTCGGCGAGCGCCGTGGCCGACGCGGTCGGATGGGGCGAGATCGGCATCATCCACTTCGACGCACATGCCGACACTGCGGAGGAGATCGGCGGCAATTACGCGAGCCATGGCACGCCGATGCGCAGGCTGATCGAATCCGGCGCGGTGAAGGGGCGCCACTTCGTGCAGGTCGGGTTGCGCGGCTACTGGCCGCCGGCCGAGACCTTCGAGTGGATGGCCGAGCAGGAGATGCGCTGGCACACCATGAACGAAGTCCACGAGCGGGGGCTCTCCGCCGTCGTCGATGACGCCATCGAGGAGGCGACGGCCTCGCCCAAGGGTATCTACCTCTCCGTCGACATCGACGTGCTCGATCCCGGCTTCGCCCCCGGCACCGGTACTCCGGAGCCGGGCGGGATCGCCCCCGTGGACCTCCTCAGGGCGATCCGCAGGATCACGAGACACGTGAAGGTGGTGGCCATCGACATCGTGGAGGTCGCACCGGCCTACGACTGGGCCGAACTGACCATCAACAATGCCCATCGCGTGGGCCTGGAGGCCATTGCCGGCCTGGCCATGAGAAAGCTGGACGCAGCCAGGTCCTGAGGCCTCAGCCGACCAGCTTCTCCACCAAGGTGGCCAGATCGTCCGTGACGTGGGCGACAGCATCCTCGAGAGTCGGCGTGTCCTTGGTGACGCCCGACATCACCAGAGCGAAATCGCATCCCAACTGCCGCGCAAAGGCTCCGTCCGTCTCCAGGCGATCGCCGACCATCAGGGTCGGCTCACCGACCAGGTTCCTGACCGCGGCGGCCATGGGCGCCTCGGGCTTTCCGGCCCAGATGGGCGCGACCCCGCCCGCGGCGATCACCGCCGCGATGATCGAACCGGCGCCGGGCAAGGGACCCTGCGGGGTCGGGTAGATGGGGTCGGAGTTGGTGGCCACCAGGCGGGCGCCCTTGGTGCGCAGCGCGCGCGTGGCCCGAGCCAGCTTGGAGTAGCTGATCTCCCGGTCCCAGCCCGCGACCACCACGTCGACGTCGGAGCTGTCCACAACCTCCACGCCGCGTTCGCCGAGGGCCTCGATGACCCCGGCGCCGCCGATCACATAGGCACGTTCGCCCGGCTCCAAAAGGCTCGCCGCCGCGCCGGCGGAGCTCACCAGCCTGGTGCGCGCCGAGTCGACGCCGATTCGCTCCAGCTTTGCCGAGTACTCTGCTCGAGTGAGCAGCCCGTTGTTGGTCGCGAAGGTCACCTCCACGCCGGCCTCAAGGAGACGCGCGACCGCCTCCACCGAACCGCCGATGGGGTCGTCCATCAGCCACAGGACCCCGTCCAAGTCGATTACCCAGCTTTGACGCGTGCTCAAAGATCCTCCCCGGACGCACATAGATGCAAGGTTCAATTCTATAGATCGCGCCCGGCCGCACCTGAAGTGCGCCGTAGATTGGGGGTGCGATGCACACTTTCAGGGACTTCCGCGCATTGCGCGTCGACACCGAGGTGGTCGGCTCGATAGAGGAGTTGCGCGCCGGAAACTTCGGACCGGAACATCTGGTCGAGGACGAGGAGTCCGGCTTCTACCTCTATGAAATGGCCCGCTGGTCCGAGAGCGGCCAACCCCTCCGCGTCGTCGGCGCGATCGGGGTCCTCTCCCTCGGGTCCGCCGGAGCATCCGGCACGGTCGGCCACGCGGCATGGAGGTCCGCTGCGGTGGATCCCGGCGGCCGGGCCGCGAGCGAGGCCCCATGGGCAATAGTCGAAACGGACGTCATCGATCAGGTCAACCCCTATCGGATAGGACCCATCGCGCGGATAAGCGACACCGAAGGGGTGGCTCACCGGATCTACGCCCTGGTGCAGCCGGCCGCCATCGAGATGGTCCGCCGCGCTGTCGAGGAATCCCCGTCGGCACTTATCGGCCCTGTGCCCGGCCTCCCGGAGGGGAGCGACGCATGGGAGACACTCGTCTTTGTCTGCCAGGCCAAGGATCTCCCGGCCCTCGTGAAGCCGGTTCACCGTCTCTTCCACGGCCCCGGAGCCGGCCGGGCCTTTGACGAGCTGGCGGCCCGATTCGCGATTCGAACCGAGCCCCCGGCCGAGGCACACTTGACCCTGCACTGCGCCGGGCGCCGGGCATTCATGCCGGTAGGCGAAAGCGTCTCGGATGCGGTCGGCAAGGTGGAGGCCCACTTCGGGTGGAGTGGGGAGATAAGTATGGAGCGCACAACGGACGCCCATCTCATCGAAATCGAGTCAGGATTCCCGGACGTGGTCGGCATGACCTGCCCGGCTCTTCCCGTGGACGAGCTCCTCGCCTCCGCGCGCCAAGGTCGCCAACCGGAGACTCTGGGCGCCCTCTTCCATCCCCGGCCTCTCACCTCCCTCGTTCTGGGCGAGGCAACCGGGCCGGACGAAGCTCAGCGGGCGTGAAGGTTCTGGTAAAGAAGAACCAGGCCGATGACGGTGCCGTAGCCGATGACCAGCCCGCGCAGCAGGCCGGCCGGCATTCGCCTGGCCACCTTGGCGCCGGCAAGCCCGCCAAAGAGGAACCCTCCGGCCATAACCACCACGCTCAGGTAGGAGACGTGCGCGAAGACAATGAAGACCAGGTCGCCCGCGGTCGCGATGACCAAGGAGAGCGTCACCTTGACGGCATTGTGCTCCTGGAGGCTGCCCTCGGCAAAGATGGAGAGCAGGGCGAGGAGGATGATCCCCAACCCCGCGCCGAAGTACGAGCCGTAGACCGCCGCGATCCCCACCGCCGCGATGAGCCCGACTTCGGACCCCTCCTTTCGGCGCAGCAGGGCGAAGAAGGCACCCACGTGGCTCCGGAACGCAAGCAGTGCGCAACTGCCCAGCACCAGGAAGGGCACGACGGCCTTGAAGACCGAAGCGGGCGAGAGCAGCAGCACGGCCGTTCCCACTAGCGAGCCGAAGATGGCCGCGATGCCGGTATGAACGATCTTGGTGCGCTGGTGGCCGAGGAGCTGCCTATAGCCGAGTGTCCCTCCCAGATAGCCGGGCCAGGATGCCACCGAGTTGGTCACGTTGGCGACAACCGGCGGCAGGCCAACAGCCAAAAGGGCCGGGAAGGAGATGAGCGAGCCCCCTCCCGCCACGGAGTTGACCGCGCCGGCCAGTATCGCCGCGCCCACCAGAAAGAGCAGCTGGGCCAGGTGAAGACTCACCTGGCCCGCTCGGAATTCGCAGAGGGCGCCCCGCTAGGCAATGTCGATGGCTGAATCGAGGTAGACGTCCTGCACGGCATTCAGCAGAGCCACACCTTCCTCGCGCGGACGCTGGAACGCCTTGCGCCCGACTATGAGGCCGGCTCCACCTGCGCGCTTGTTCACCACTGCGGTGCGGACGGCATCGGCCATGTCGCTCGCGCCCTTGGATTCGCCCCCGGAGTTGATGAGCCCGATGCGGCCCGAGTAGCAGTTGATCACCTGCCAACGGGTCATGTCGATCGGGTGATCGGTGGTGAGCCTCTCGTACACCAACGGATCGGTGCGGCCGAAGTTGAGCTTTATGTAGCCGCCGTTGTTCTCGGGAAGCTTCTGCTTGATCACGTCGGCCTCGATGGTCACGCCAAGGTGATTGGCCTGGCCGGTGAGGTCCGCGGAAACGTGGTAGTCGGCCTCGGCGGTCTTGAAGGCCGGGTTGCGCAGGTAGCACCAGAGGATGGTGAACATTCCCAGGCGGTGCGCCTCCGCAAAGGCGGCGGACACCTCCTGGATCTGGCGCGTGGCGCCCGCGGAGCCGAAGTAAATTGTCGCCCCGATTCCCGCGGCTCCCAGATCCCAAGCCTGGCGCACCTGGCCAAACATGATCTGGTCGGCATTGGCCGGGTAGGTGAGAAGCTCGTTGTGGTTGAGCTTGACGATCATCGGGATCCTGTGCGCGTATTTGCGCGAGATTATCCCGAGGCCGCCAAGGGTGGTCGTAACGCCCGAGCAGCCCGCCTCGACGGCCAGCTCGACGATCTCCTGGGGATCGAAATATGCGGGGTTCTTGGCGAAGCTGGCTGCGCCGGAATGCTCTATCCCCTGGTCGACCGGGAGAATCGAGAGGTACCCGGTGTCAGCCAGCCTCCCGTGCCCGTAGAGGGACTGCAGCGAGCGCATCACCTGAGGATTGCGATCCGAGTAGGCGAAGATCTCGTCGACCACCGCCGGACCCGGATGATGCAGGCTCTCCTTGGGTATGCCGACGCACCTGTGATTCAACAGCGACTCGGCCTGAGCGCCCAAGAGGGCTTCGATATCGGTTGCCATCGCATGCTCCTTCGGGGAAATCGCGCGGTGGCGCGGCCACGTGCCGCGCCGTTGACGATAAGACCCTAGCGCAGATCAGCGAGGCGCTCGGCGACGTCGTAGAGGCTGGGATCCTCTTTGGCGACCAGCGAAAAGAGCCTGCGGGCATGCTCGATCTCGCCGACCTTCTCGTACAAGTCCCCGAGCATGTACCACTGGCGCAACTCGATGAGGCGCGGCTTGGTGCGGTTCGGCTTCTCGAAGCGCGACAGCAGTTTGATCGCCTCCGCATACTCCTTCTGGTCCGAGAGCGAGCCGGCGTACACGATGCGAGCCTCGGCCATCACCTCCGCTGAAGGCGAGAGACGGCCCACTTCCTCGTATATCTCCTTAACCCGGTCATGCCTTCCCAGCGCCCGGTAGCAGTCGGCCATCACCGGCCCCTGGTCGAGGGATCCGGTGGCTTCGGAGGCGGCTTCGAGATACCCGATGGCGGCGCGCCAGTTGCCCAACCGGTAGTGAGTCAGCCCCAACAGTTCCGTGATGCTCGGAGAGGTCTCCGCATAACGCATGGCGATGTCGAGGTGGCGCTTTGCATCCCGGTAGCGGTCCGCCTCATAGGCCTGGATCGCCTCGGTCAGCTCACGGCGCAGCGCCTCGGTCCGGTAGGCGGACAACCCTTTGGGGACTTCGTCACGCAGAATCGAATCCACCGAGTAGCCGGTCCGGTCCCGACGACGGGGCCGCGCCTTGGCAATCGCTCCTTCGGCCTTGGGCTCGGCCACCCATGCGTCGATGGGCGCCGCGCCGGTATGGCGGCGTTCGTCGTCCTCGCCTTGAACTGGCTTGCGGGCACCTTCGAAGGGCCGGATCTTAGCGGCGCCTTTGGAGGTGAGTGCTCCCCACCCCTTGCGCTGGACGTTGTGGCGCGGCGTAGGCTGCCCCTTGCCGCCTTCCCTCCGTGGCTCACCGTCGCGAGGACGCCGTGGCCTCCCCTGTCCGGAGCGAGGGGCAAAGCCGTCTCCCCGGCCGCGCTCGGCCCCGAATCCGGATCCCGGCACGTAGGGCCGGCGCTTAGGCCCGCGGTCCTCGTAGCGCTCAGCCCCGTAGTCCTCTTCATAACGCCGCTCGCCGCGCTCGTAACCGCCGCCGCGCTCCTCATGCTGCCCGTATCCGCGTCCTCCGCGGCCCTGGTAGCCACCGGACTCGCGCGGGCGATAGGGGCGCTCGCCGCCTTCGCCACGACGCTCGAAGTTGCGTCCGCCTCCGGTGCGGGGGCGGAACTCACGATTGGGGCGGTCCTGGTATCCGGACTCGCCTCTGCCACGGCGCTCGCCTTCGTAGCCACCGGACTCGCGGGGGTGATAGGGGCGTTCGCCGCCTTCACCACGGCGCTCGAAGCTGCGACCCTGCCCACGCTGGGGGCGACCCTGGTAACCGGATTCGCTCCGGCCACGGCGC
>JAKAEN010000211.1 GCA_021818355.1 Actinomycetes bacterium
TTGATGTCTCTGTCAACCAACTCGCCGGTGATGGCACAAACGAGCTGCTTGGCCAGCTTCCTCGGCTCGATCAAGCGACACCCACAGCCGTGATGGACCTGCGATGAGGCAAACCAACGGCCGGCGACCGTGAGGGTGGTTCCTCGCCAAGCCATCTTGTAGGTGAGCTGCGGCCTGATCTGACCGAGCGCAGCATCGGACACGGAGCGCCGGAAGGCCCGGCGCCCCATGCTCTGCTTCATGGCCGCGAGGTCGAGATCTTCGATCACTACCTCGCGGTAGGTGTCCGCCAGCCAGCTCGTGAGCTGGTGGGCGGCCTCCCGACGCAGGTGTACGGCCTTGCGGTCCAACCGGGCGAGCTTGGCTTTCGCCGCCCGGTGGCCGTTCGAGCCGGGGATGCGCCGGGAGAGCTGTCGTCCCACCCGTCGGCGCTCGGCGAGCGTCGACCGCAGGGGGGCAGGGTTGGGGACGTGGGTGACGGTGCCTGTGTCGTCGGCAACGGTGGCGAGCACCCGGAGCCCCAGGTCAACGCCGGCCCGGCCGCCCGTCGTCGGTGCTGGGTAGGGGTGTGCTTTGACGAGACAGGAGAACGAGACGAACAGCCGCCCCCGCCGCTCGGACATGGTGGCCGAGAGGATGCGGGCCTTGCCCGTCGTCACCAGGCGTTCCAGACGCCGGGTGTTCTCCATCGAGTGGAGTGGCCCCACGACGGGCAGGGTGATGGTCCGCCGGTCGGGCTCAACTCGGATGGCGCCCGTCGAGAAACGCACCCTGGCCTGGTCCTTGCGGCGTGATCTGAACCTCGGGAAACCAACCTTGCGGCCCGTGCGCTTGCCCGACTTCGAGTCGGCCCAGTTCTTGAGTGCGACACACAGGTCGGCGATGCCGGTTGCGTATGCCTCCTTCGAGTTCTCCTCCCACCACGGGGCGATGGCGCTCTTCTCGGCGTTGAACTGTTTACGGAGGGCGTAGAGGTTCCACGGCACCGACGCATGGGCGGGGTCGAGCTTCTTCGCGTCCAGGTCCGCCTTCACCTTGGCCAGTGCCCAGTTGTAGGCGAAGCGGCGGGCGCCGAAGTGGGAGCGGACCTTCGCCGCCGCTCCTTTGTCCGCTGGCCATGCCGCCTCGAAGGTGAACCCCCGAGCGACCCAGCCGTCAGGGATCTCGAACTTCGCCCCCGGAGCCCGTTTCTTCTCGGATGCCACTGCCATTAGGTCGGCGACCACTGACTCAACCATTGGAACCGCCACCACTTCCGGCCGCGTCGGTCGCAACTTCGATAGCTCTGGCAGCCCGATAGGCGGCCGAGCGCCTGCCATAGAGGCGGGCGCAGAGCGAAGTCATCAACTCGGTCATGTCCCGCACGAGATCGTCGTCCACCTCAGCGTCGTCGACGACCACGATGCGGCGATGCTCGGCATCGAGCGCAGCGGCCACATATTCGGCTCCGAACCTGGCGAACCGGTCCCGATGCTCGACGATGATCATGGTCACGTCCGAGTCCCGAAGAAGGGCGAGAAACTTCCGTCGCTTCCCGTTTAGAGCAGAACCGACCTCGGTCACCACTTGGTCGACGGAGTACCCGTTCGACGTGGCCCAGGCGGTGACCCTTGCCACCTGCCGGTCGAGGTCGGACTTCTGGTCAACGGAGGAGACACGAGCGTAGATCGCCGTCTTGCCTCCCTTAGCGGAGGCGCACTTGGTGAGGTCCCCAACCACGATGAGACCGCCGACCCGTTGGGCCGGTACCGGCAGCTTGCCCTCCCGGAACCACCGGTAGGCCGTCTGTGGGTGGATGTGCTGGGTCTGCGCCCACTCACGCAAGTTCATTGCTGGTCACTATGCCGTAAGGGTGTGACAACGGTTCCAACCCCCTGCGCCTGGTTACGATGGATGAGCCGATGAGATCCGATCCTCCCACCCTGCTCAGGCCAGACCTGTGGACGCCGCGTCGCCATGTGCTCGTGACCAACGACTTTCCCCCCAAGATCGGTGGGATCCAGAGCTACCTGTACGAGATCTACAGGCGCCTGCCCGCGGGCCAGGTGGCCGTCATCACCACCAGCTACCCGGGCGACGGCGAATTCGACGCCGCCCAAGGCTTCCCGGTGCTCAGGACGGGCACGTCCTTCATGGCGCCGACTCCGCGACTGGCAAGCCGGCTTCGCGCGGCGCTCTCGGCCATGAGTCCGGAAAGCGTGGCACTGGACCCCGCTCTGCCGCTCGGGCTGATCGCGGGGCGGCTACCCGTGCGGCCGACCTTGATCGTCCACGGCGCCGAGGCGGTGATACCGGCCTCGCTTCCCGTACTGCGCGGGCTTTTGGCCGGTGTACTGCGGTCTTCGGCCGGAGTGGTCTCGGCCGGCCGGTACACCTTGGATTCGGTGGAGTCGCTCGCAGGGCGATCGTCGGTTTCGCTGGGGCCGACATCGGTGGTGGAACCCGGGGTGGACTCCTCTTTCTTCCTTCCACCCGGCGTGAGCGAAAGAGCCTCCGCCCGCCAGTCCCTCGGCGTCAAGGAGGGTGATTTCCTTCTGGCCTCGCTTTCGCGCCTGGTGCCACGCAAGGGAATGGACGTTCTGATAAGGGCGCACGCGCTTGCCGGCCGGGAGATACCCGGACTGCGCCTCTTGATCGCCGGGGATGGAAGGGATCGTGCGCGCCTGGAGCGCGTAGCGGAACGATCGGGCTCCAACGCCGAATTTCTCGGCCGGGTACCGGTGGAGACCATGCTGGCCCTGTATCAATCCGCCGACCTGTTCGCCATGCTGTGCCGGAATCGCTGGATGGGCCTCGAGCAGGAAGGATTCGGCATCGTCTTCCTGGAGGCGGCCGCGTGCGGAGTCGCCCAGCTTGCAGGAAGGTCGGGCGGCTCGGCCGAGGCGGTCGAGGACGGTGTCACCGGCTACGTGATCGAGGATCCTCGAGATCCTTACGCGGTGGCGCGCCGGATCGTCGACCTCGCGCGCGATCCGCAGCGCCTGGCCACGATGGGTGCGGCGGCCCGGGCCCGGGCGGCGGCAGGCTTCGACTACGAGATCCTGGCTCGGCGCTATGCCGGCCATTTCGGCCTCCTCTAGGCGTCCCAATCGGACGAACTTCGCCGTTTCGCGGCGAACTCGCACCGGCAGGGGCGCTTTCCGACCCGGTTTGGGTTAAATTGCTAGTAGATGGAGCCGCGCCACGGGTTGGGCGCCCGCGTGCCCGGCGAGGTGCGCCCGCGGGTCGGGTCGGAGTTCGAGGTGTTGGTGATGGAAAAGACCGTTGAATCCGCCATCGTGGCGGCAAGCCCGGCCGAGTGCTTCGCCGCCGTCACCGACTTCTCCCGATATCCGGAGTGGGCGGGTGACGTGAAGAGCGTCGAGGTCCTGGAGAGCGATGCGAACGGCAGGGCGACCAGGGTTGCCTTCCGCGCGGCCGCTTTCGGACGGAGTGCCTCCTACACGCTGGTCTACAGCTACCCGGACAGTGACGGACTATCCCTCTCGTGGGTGCAGGAGTCCGCGGACCTGACCTCCAAACTTGACGGCTCCTACGAATTCCGTCCCCTGGACGACGGCCGCACCGAGGTGGTCTACACCCTGGAGGTCGAACTCCTCGTCCCGATTCCCGGTTTCGTAAAGCGTCGCGCCGAATCCAAGATCGTTCACAGTGCCCTCAAAGACCTGAAGGACCGAGTGGAGTCACATAGCGCGAACGGCATCGGTCAGCGTTAGTGGAAGGTCTCCGGGCCGGCTTCGACCTGGGCGGGACCAAGCTAACAGGAGTGCTGGTGGGTCCCGACGGAGAGGCCGTCGCCTGCCGCACCGTACCAAGCCCCTCGCACGGCACCTGGGTTGCCTCGGCCGTTCTCGACCTGCTGTCGCGGCTGTTGGAAGACCTCGGCGCCGGACCGGGAGACGTTGGTTTCCTGGGGATGGGAGTGCCGGCTCTGGTCGACCTCGATGAGCGGCTCCACGGAGCCACGCATGTGGCGGGCATGAGTGGGCAGGCGCTTCTCGACGAGTTACGTTCGGCCGGCTCATGGGGCGCTCATATCGACAACGACGTCAACTGCTCCGCCGTCGCGGCCATACACGCCGGTGAGAACGCCTTCGTCCTGGTCTCGCTCGGAACCGGCGTGGGTGGAGCCATCGTCCGGGAAGGCAGGCTGGAGCGAGGCGCGCACGGCTTCGCGGGCGAGATCGGCCACATGGTCGTCGTGGTGGGCGGCGAGGAGTGCGGCTGCGGAAAGCGTGGATGCCTGGAGGCCTACGCATCCGGGCGCGCCCTAACACGAAGGGTGGAGCGCGAATTCGCCAAGGGCAGGCTGCCCGAGCTTGCCGATCCGGCACGGCCCGGCGTGGCGCCTACCGCCAAGGCGGTGGTGGAGGCCTGGCGGGACCTCGACGTCGCGGAAGAGATAGTCACGGATTTCGCTTACTTCCTTGCTGTCGGCATCTCCAACCTGGTGGAGATCGGAGATCATGCCAAGGTCCTGATCGGGGGAGGCGTATCCGCCTCGCTAGAGCATTTCTACGACCTCCTGCGCGAGCAGTACCGGTCGGTGATGCCCCCTTCACGCCTGCGCCACGACCTGCCGATCGAACCGGTGCCCTACGGGCCCTTGGCCGGCGCAATCGGGGCGGCATTTCTGGATTCGCACCGTAAGGGTTCAGCCGGAACCCGTCTTTAGACTGGGGCGATGGAGTTTCGACGCATAACCGGGCTTCCGCCTTACGTCTTCGGAATCATCGATTCGATCAAGCAGGACCTGCGCAGACAGGGTGCAGACGTCATCGACCTGGGCTTCGGCAACCCTGACATACCTTCTCCGGAGCTCGCCGTGGCGAAGCTGGCTGAGGCGGCGCACAACGGCAGAAACCATCGCTACTCCTCCTCCAAGGGCATTCCCAACCTGCGCAAGGCGGTGGCCGCACTCTACATGCGCCGCTATGGCGTCGAGATCGATCCCGACACCGAGGTGGTCACGACCATAGGCGCCAAGGAGGGCCTGAGCCACCTGATGTGGGTCTTGCTCGGCCCCGGAGACACGGCGCTGGTC
>JAKAEN010000212.1 GCA_021818355.1 Actinomycetes bacterium
CCGATCTCTCCCTGGGCGGTCAGGTCCCCATCACCCTGACCTTCACCGCCACCGCGACTCCGGATACCTGGAGCGTCGTCGCCACCGCCCCCAACCCCGGAGGCGGGACCGATACCCTCACGCCGGCGGGCACCACCATCAGCTTCGACCCCACTTCGGGCCAGTTGACCTCCTCGGCCCCGATCGCCCTCTCCGGCTTCACCGGATACCCGAACCTTCCGGCCGGGTATTCCATGAACCTCGACTTCCCGGCGCCCGGAACACCTCAGGCGGTGACCCAGTTCGCGGGGACGTCATCCATCCAGGTGACCAGCCAGGACGGCTTCCCCTCCGGATCGCTCAACGGCTTCACCATCGGATCCGACGGCACCATTACCGGAAACTACTCCAACGGGCGCTCGCAGCCACTCGGCCAGGTGGCAATCGCCACCTTCGCAAACAACGAAGGGCTGGCAAAGGTCGGGGGGCTGGCCTATCAGGCCACCGTCAACTCCGGCACCGCTCAGCTGGGCGTGGCCGGGGCCGGTGGACGGGGAACCTTGGTCGGAGGGGCCGTCGAAGGCTCCAACGTCGACCTTGGAACCCAGCTCACCGACCTGATCGTCGCCCAGACCGCCTATCAGGCCAACACCAAAGTGGTCTCCACCACCGCCACCGTTCTGCAAAACCTGGTGCAGACGGCATAGGCGGCCAAGAAAGCACGGCCTAAGGGCGGGCTGATTCCTGCCGATATATAGGGCGTTCATCAGAGCAGGAGGCCCATGATCAGGGTTACGCGCCTTCAAGGCGCCACCATGGCCATCAATGCCGAGCTTATCGAGAGGATCGAGTCCACGCCGGACACGGTCATAACGCTCGTCGGAGGCGCGCACTACGTGGTTGCCGAGCCAGTGGAGGAGCTGCTGGAGCGGATCATCGAGTATCGCGCCTCCATTATTCGCCAGGTCAGCCGGCCTGCGGACGACCCAGGCGCCGGCCGGCTGCACCTGGTGGACGACGGCGGCTGAACAAGTCGCTCTAAGGACTAGGGAAGGCGCATAGGAAATGGATTTCGCAACGCCGATTGGAATCGTTGTCGCGCTGATGGCGATCCTGGTGTCGATGGTCTTGGACGGGGGCAACCCCGCGTCCCTGATCGCGCCGCCGGCCATCATGCTGGTGCTCGGCGGGACGATCGGGGTCTCCATGGCCGGCGTTCGCCTGAAGGACCTCGGAAACATCGTTGGGGCGCTCAAGTCCGCGATCCTGGCCAAAGTCTCCTCTCCGGATCAGAGCATCGCCGACATGGTGCGCTTCGCCGATATCGCGCGCAAGGAAGGCGTCTTGGCGCTCGAGAACGCGGTGCGCGGCGTGGACGACCCCTTCCTGAAGAAGGCGGTCCAACTTGCGGTTGACGGGGTCGAGAGCGAGCGGATCCGCGACCTGCTGGAGGCCGAGATCGAGGCGATGGAGGCCCGCCACAAGGCAAGCGCCAAGTTCTTCAAGTCCATGGGCGGTTATGCCCCGACCATCGGCATCCTCGGCACCGTGATCGGCCTGATCCACGTCCTGGCCAACCTCTCCTCGCCCAACACCCTCGGCCCCGCCATCTCCAGCGCCTTCTCGGCCACTCTCTGGGGCGTGATGAGCGCGAACGTCTTCTGGCTGCCGATCGAGACCAAGCTGACCCGCATCTCCGAACTCGAGGTGCAGACCCGCTCCATCATCGTCAGCGGGGTGCTGGCCATCCAGTCCGGCTCGAGCCCCCGCGCGCTGGAAGAGCAGCTCCTCTCCTACCTCGCGCCCAAGGAGCGCGCGGCGAGCCAGACGGCCAAGACCAAGAAGCAGGCCGCATGAGCAGCGCCCGCCTGCGCAGGCATCACGAGGAGGCCGAGAACTCCGAACGCTGGCTGCTCACCTATTCCGACATGATCACCCTGCTCCTCGCACTCTTCGTCGTGCTGTTCTCCATGAGCAGCATCAACCTGAAGAAGTACCTCGAGTTCAAGACCGGCATCGTGCAGAGCTTCGCATCGGACAGCCAGCATTCGATACTTCCCAAGTCCAGCGGCCTGCTGCCCCAGGTCTCACTCTTCGCCAGGCCCACCGCGATGCTCGGCCCCTCGCTCGCCAGCCTGGTGCGCTCGGCCTCCGCGCCCAACTCGGCCGAAGCGAGCTCCACGCTCGCCAGCCAGATCCGGGCCGCCCTGGCCAGCCACGGAGTCGCCGCCAGTGCGCAGGTTTTCGTCACCTCCCGCGGCGTGGTGGTGCGGATCCTCTCCGACCACGTCTTTTTCGCCACCGACTCGGCGTCGCTGGAGGCATCCGGGAACGCCGTGGTCGATGCGGTCGCCTCGGTGATCGCGCCATTGCCGAACGATATTTCGATCGAGGGATACACGGACAACCAGCCGATCGTCGGAGGGCCGTACTCCTCGAACTTCGAACTCTCAGCCATGAGGGCGGTCGATGTTCTTCTCCGCCTGGAGAAAGTCGACGGGATCAGCGCCAACCGGCTTTCGGCCACCGGATACGGCGAGACCCATCCGGTGGTTCCCAACACCACCCCGGCCAACATGGCCGAGAACCGGCGGGTGGACATAGTCATTCTCAGCTCGCAGCCGCCCGCCCTGTAGCGGCGGAAAGGACAAGGAGGAACTGATGGCCAAGGAGAAGGCCGCCGAGGATGCCAAGCAGGACAAGAAGGCGAAAAAGGAGAAGAAGGGCAAAGGGAAGAAACTCGTCTTCATCGCGGTCCCGGTGCTCTTGATCGCCGGTGCGGGCTCCTACTTCGGACTGGGAATGCTGAGCTCCAAGCCCGCAAAGGCCGCCGTCCAACCTCCGATCAACTTCGACATCGGCCCCATCACCACCAACCTGAGTGATGGCCACATCATCCAGGAGCAGATGACAGTGATGGTGTCCGGGGGAGTGACCTCGGCGGAGCTGAAGACCGACCAGCCTCAGATCACCAACATGGTCATCGAGACCCTCTCGGGATGGTCCTACAACGCTCTGCTCTCGCCCTCGGGCAAGGGCGAGCTGCGCAATCAAATCGAGACCCGGCTCGACTCTCTCCTGAAGACCATTCCGGGGACCAAAGCCAAGGTCAGCGAGCTCTACTTCACGAACTTCATCATGCAGTAGCGCCGGAGGAGCGCCCGGTGCCATGGCGGATGCGGGTCGCCGAGAACACGGCCGAAAGGACCATCAGGCCGGCCGAGGTGTAGAAGGCGGTGTGCAGGCCCTCGGTGAAGGCCACGGCAAGTGGACCAGTGAGCTTCGCCGAGCCTACGAAGATGGCAAAGGCCAGGCCCCTGCTGATGCTGTGCGATGCGACCAGGATGGCCACCGCGAACGAAAAGACCATGCCGACGTTGGAAAAGGTTCGCAGCATGCCCGAGGCGACACCGAAGCGCGTCGGGGGTACGGCCTTCATCACCGCCGAGTTGTTGGCGGGGAAGAAGCTGGAAGACCCGGCACCGTTCACCACGCTGGCCAGGACCACCAGCACCAGGCTGGTGTCAACCTTCAAATGGGCATAGATCACCAGGGCCACCACCTGCACCGCCAGGCCGATGGTGGCAGGCACTACCGGCGCGGTTCGGTCGGCCAGCCGCCCGGCGAAGGGACCGATCGCCCCGCCGAGGATGTAGCCGGGAACCAGCAGGAGCGAGGCGTGAAGAGGTGACAGCCCCCGCGGCCCCTGCAGATACATGATCACCAGAAAGAGGACCGCGTAGTTGGCAAGTCCCTGGAAGAGCGAGGCCAGCAGCGTGGGGGTGACCGTCGGTATGGAGAAGATCGACAGATCGAGCATCGGCTCCGCGCGCCGCTTCTCGTAAAGGGCGAATATGACGACCAGTGCCAGTCCGCCGACAAAGAGGCCGGTTATCGTTGCATCGAGGCTCTCGGAGGTCAGCCGGGTCGCGGCCCAAAGCACTCCGAAGAGGCCGGCGCCGAGCAGGACCATTCCGACGATGTCCAGCTTGTGGCGGCGGCGCTCGCCCACGTCGTGCAGCACTTTGACAGCGAGGGCCACCGCGGCGAGCCCGATGGGAACGTTGATCCAGAAGATCCAGCGCCATGAGACATAGGTGACGATGGCTCCGCCGAGGACGATCCCGAGCACGGCCCCGAGACTCCACCCGATCGAGTTGAAGCCATAAGCACGGCCTCGCCTGGAGGGCGGGAACAGGTCGGCAATGACCGCCCCGCTGTTGGATGAGACCAGGGCGCCCCCGAGACCTTGCAGGATCCGGAAGCCGATGATCGATGCCTCGTTCCAGGAAAGGGCGCAGGCCGCTGAGCCGGCAATGAAGATCAAGAAGCCGGCCTCGTACATCCGCACCCTGCCGTACATGTCGCCCAGTCTTCCCACCTGGGTGGCCAGGAGGGTGATGACCAGCAGGTAGCCGATGACCACCCAGACCACCGATGCCAGCGATATGTGCAGGCTGTGCTGAATCTCGGGGAGGGCGAGCACGACGATGGTGGTGTCCACCGCCGTGATCAGAACCCCGGTCATCACCACGGTCATGGCCAGCGCCACGTGCCGGCCCCCCGCATCGGATCCGCTCGTCGGCGCAGCCGCCCGCTTACCAGTCACCATTTGGCCCCGCTCCGCTCTCCTCGACTCGTCACCGCTCCCCTGGTCGTGAATCTGGCTCAATGCTATCGCCGCGCGGGGCCTTGAAAAAAAATCGGCGGCCCCCTCGAATTGGATGCAATTACCACGATGGAACCTAGGGGCAAGCGCTCGCTGCGGGCGTCCTGAAAGGTGCCCGCAAAGAGTTTTCCAGAGGTCGGGCAAGTTGGCGCCACTGCGGTATCCGAAGGATTATTACCACTCCGAAGTGGTTTTAATTGCCCAAAGACGTCCCAGCACGAATGATTCGAGTCCGAAAATCCCTTCCATCCTGACTGCAGGATTAGAAAGCTTTGATATATCTTTAGGTTCTAAATATCACTATGCAACCTTCCGATAGGTGGAGGATTGCATGCAGGGGGGCGCGAAAACACGTCGGCAGACG
>JAKAEN010000213.1 GCA_021818355.1 Actinomycetes bacterium
TCGGGCGTAAAGGTGCCCAGCAGGTCGGTGTCGACTTGAGTCGCCAACACCTCCAGGCCCACCTCGTCACGGAGAGGCGGCGCCACCAGATCGAGCTTGTCATGCTTGGTTGCCAGGACCGCGCGCGCCCCCGCGTACGGATGACGGTCACCGGTGGGAGCGAACCCCAAAGGGGGCGGAGGATCCACCGGACCCGCTCTGCGGAAGCGCTCTAATGCCATGGCCGGGATCACCTACCGGGAGAAACATACGTATTTCTTTTCACGCTTTATACTACGTCTTTTATCCAATGAACCGAGACGCCGCCAACGCGGGAAAGGACGGCCCAGGATGCTTGCAGGGAAGCGCCTGTTGATAAGTGGCATAGCCAACCGGGAGAGCATCGGGGCCGCGGTGGCCTTGCAGGCCTCGCGGGCCGGAGCGGAGCTGGTCTTCGCCGCGTTCCCCAGGGACCTGGTAGGGGCCAAGGAGGTGGCGGCTGAGTGTGCCGGCTCCGTAGCGGTCTTGGGCGTCGACGCCACCAGCGAAGAGGAGATCGCGGAGCTCGAGGAGGGGGTCCGCCGCCAGATGGGGGGCCTGGACGGAGCGCTGCATGCCATCGCCTTTGCCCCTCGGCCCGCCTTGGGATCCATCATGGGAGTGCCGGCCTCAGCCGTGCAGGTCGCTTTCACCACGAGCGTTTGGAGCTATGCCGCCTTCGGCTCGATGCTTTCAAGGCTGGCGCCCGCCTCGGGCGCGAGCCTGGTCGGGCTGGACTTCGCCAGCGAGCGCGCCTGGCCCGTTTACAACTGGATGGGGCCCTGCAAAGCCGCTTTGCGGTCCCTGAACAGTTACCTGGCCAGGGACCTGGCGCCGGCGGGGATCCGATCCAACCTCGTCGCCGCGGGCCCCCTGCGCACCCGTGCGGCATCGGGTATTCCGGGCTTCGAAACGCTGGTGCGCAGCTGGGAGAAGCAGGCCCCTCTGCCCTGGGACGTCACGGACGCCGCTCCCGTGGCCGAGGCCATTTGCTTCCTGCTCTCCGACGCTTCCCGGGCCATAACCGGGGAAGTGCTGAACGTGGACGCGGGCATGCACGCCATGGCGACCTGGCTCGGCGACGAAACCGAGACGGCGGCGCGGCCCGCTTAGGAAGCCGGCGCTCTCCCGCCCGCCTTGGGGCGCGTGGCATTGGTGATCAGGTCGAGCAGCTCGCCGACACTGTGGGGCTGCTCCACCGCGTGCCTCAGGGGCCGATCGGCCACGATCTCGTACTGGTTGCGCCGTCCGACCCGGCTGCGCTTCACGTAGCCCTCGGCCACCAGATCGGCGATTATCGCCTGTGCGGCGCGCTCGGTGATGCCCACCCTCTCGGCGATCTCGCGGCCTCGGATGCCGGGATCGTTGGCGATGCAAACCAGCACGTGTCCGTGGTTGGAGAGAAAAGTCCATCCGGCCTTGTGGCGGGGGTTGTCACCTAGGGCTTCCTCTGGCACGCACACGATAGTAGTCCGCTTCGTGAATGCGGTATCGCGCATAAACGCCCGGACTCTTGATCCTCGCGGATACGGGCGGATTGCAGCCAACTTCTATCTATGGTCTATAATTCACGAAGTAGTCTTCGTTGATTATCTGGAGTGAAGGAGTGCGGATGCTGAGGATCGCCGGCGAACTGGGACTGGGAGCGGCGGTCGCCATCCCGCTGCTCAATGCCGTTCTCGCTGTCTCGATCCGGGGACGCAGGGCTCCGCGCCGCTTGGCCACCCTCGCCTGGCTGGGCGCAATAGGGGCATTGATCGCGCTGGTCTCGGTCGCCGTTCACGGCAATTACCTGGTCGGCCTTCCGGCAGGCACTTCGTTGCTTCAGCTGCGGGCGGATCGCCTCACCTCCACACTCGCCCTCTTCATCGCAGGTGTCGGAGCGCTCGTGAAGACCTTCTCGGCCCGCTATCTCTCCCAGGACAAGATGGCCTGGCGCTTCGCCGCCGGAGCCGACCTGGTGGTCGCGTCCATGACGGTCGTGGCCACGGCCGCCAACATCACCTTGCTGGCAATCGCCTGGGTCGCGGCGGGAATCTCCTTCGCCGCCGTGCTCGGATACCGGAGGGACCTCCCCGGCGTATCCCGAGCCGCAAGGATGGCCCTCTGGCACTTCGTCGGCAGCGACGCCGCTCTGGCGATAGCCGTGGCGATCGTGGTCGCCAAGCTTGGCAATCTTAGGCTCGGAGGCGGCTCTACGCTGGCCCAGGGGGCGGAACGCCTCGGCTGGGCCGCCATCCCGGTGGCCGCGCTTATCACCCTCGCCGCCCTTACCCGCAGCGCCCAAGGCCCGATGGGCCGCTGGCTGCCCGCAAGCATCGCCGCGCCCACACCGGCCTCCGCACTTTTGCATGCCGGCGTTGTCAACGGAGGCGGAATCCTCCTCATACGCATGGCCGGGCTAGCCCAGAGCAGTGCCTGGGTCGCCGGGGCCGGGCTCGCCATCGCGGTAGGGACCGCGGCCATCGCCACGCGCCTGATGCGCCATCGTGCCGATGTCAAGGGAGAGCTCGCTTACTCCACGGTCGCCCAGATGGCCTTCATGACCGCGGAGGCCAGCGTCGGGGCCTATCTCGCGACTCTGGTGCACCTCATGAGCCACGGGGCCTTCAAGGCCGGCCTCTTCCTCTCCTCCGGATCACGGGTGCGCAGCGGCCAAGGCGCCCGGCCGCTCCGCTCGGAGAGCGCGACCGCAGCCAGGATTCTCGCAGCAGCGGCAGCGGGGGTGGCCGCATTGGCCGCCACTCTGCTGGTCGGGAACGGCGCGGCCGACCGCGGGGCGGAGGTGCTGGCCGCATTCGTGGTGGCGACGGCCGCCTCCACGGCCTGGTCCTTCACACGGCACCTGCCGGGGGTGCTCTGGGCGGCACTCGCCGCGGTGGCCGCAGTGATCGCCGCCTCCTTCGCCTACGGCGGCTCCGTTGCGCTGCTCGGGCGGTGGATGGCGCCGTCCGTGCCGATGCCCGCTCACGGAGTGCTCGCACCGATCTGGCTGCTCGCGCTGGCCGGGGCCTCAGCGGCGGTCGCCATCGCCGGCCGGAGCCCGCGCCTGAGCGCAAGCCTTACCGCATGGTCGATCGATGCCGCAACCGCCACCGCCACCAGGGAACGAGCACCCGGATTCCTGTTCAGCCTGCGCGGCGGCGAAGGCGAGCAGGCCGTCGAGCTCGAAGAAGGAGACGCGGCGTGATCGAGATGACGACCGGTCGATCCGGCTTGATGGAGGACGTCGAGGAAGCTGCCAGGGTCATCGCCCCGCTATGGCCCCTCGACACCTTCGTCGCCGTCAACCCCCTCTGGGATCTTCGCCACCTGGGGTTCCACGAAGCCATCCGCCAGTCCGCCCCGGTGCTCGGGGTCCACGGCTACCCCTCGTCGGCCTTCATCGCCCGGCAGATCTCCCAGGGAAGGATCACCGAGCAGGATCTGGAGGCGGCCAGAGCCTCTTCAAGGACCCGGAAGCACGCGGGGCTGACGGCGCAGAGCTATGCATTCACCCCCGCCGAGGAGTACGACCGGGCCATGGGGTCGCACTACGCCGACAAGCTCGACCGGGAGGTCGCGAAGTGGTGCGCCGCCTTCCTTGCCGGCCAGGGTGGTGCACAAGGCGGCTTTCACGCCGCATGGCGCGAGGCGGTGATCAGGGATCCCGGCGCCAGGCGCCTGCTCGGAAGGGAGGGGAGGGGGGCCCTGGCTACAGTGCCCGCCGACCCCGAGGAGGCGGTGCTCAAAGCGTTGGAGGAATTGAGGGTCGGCGGAGACGAGCGCGTGCCTCAGCTTTCCGCGCAGCTGGCCCGCATGCCAGGGTGGGCGGGGCACGCCAAGTGGCGATCGCTCTGGGCGGGCGAGAATGCCCCCGGCCCTTCGATCGAGCTGATCGACTACTTGGCGGTCCGGCTCTCCTACGAAGCCGCCCTGCTCCAAGGCCTCCCCCCGGCCAAGGCGGGCGCGAGCCGACGGCCTTCCACCTCCGGTGGATCGCACAGGCCGCCCCGGGCCGGCGGGCCGGTGAGCCCCGGTCCCGGCGCCGGGAGCGCGGATTCGGAGCGCGGCGAGGTCGCGCTGGCCGCATACGAGATCCACTATCGCGACATCCTGCTGGCCGCCCTGGACCAGGCGGACCGACGGCGCTCGACGGCGCCGAAGGCACAGGCGGTCTTCTGCATCGACACCCGATCGGAAGGTATCCGCCGGCATCTTGAAGCCCAGGGCGACTACGAAACCTTCGGCTTCGCGGGGTTCTTCGGCATCGCCCTCGACTTCCAGGCGCTGGGCTCCCAGGAGGGAGTGGCCCTGTGTCCGGTGCTCCTTACTCCCGGCGTGAAGGCAAGTGAGCTTCCGAGTGCCGGAGCCGACCAGATGGCGAGGCGCTGGCTGACGGCCGGACGCGGCGTCGACGCGGCACGGGAGGCCTTCGAGGAGGCAAGGGGCGGCTGGATGGCGTCCTATACGCTCGCCGAGGCCGCCGGGCTTGCCGCGGCCCCGGTTGCAGCGCTCAAGACCCTGGCCCCGACGCTGCACGGCCGCTTGCGCTCCACCCTCGGACGGCTGGTCGCGGAGAAGCCCGCCACCACCATCAAGATCGAAGCGGGCATGGACGACCAAGCCCAGGCTCGCTTCGCCCACTCGTCTCTGACCACCATGGGCCTGACCGGTGGCTTCGCGCCGCTGGTGGCACTGATCGGGCATGGCAGCACCACCGAGAACAACCCCTTCGCGTCTTCGCTCGATTGCGGCGCCTGTGGAGGCAACCGCGGCCTGAGCAGCGCACGCGCGGCGGCGGCGGTTCTCAATCGCCCGGTCGTGCGAAAGCTTGTCGCCGAGATGGGGATCCCGATACCGGAAGAGACCTTCTTCCTGGCCGGGGAGCACGACACCGCCACCGATACAGTGACCATCGTCGACACCGGCCTCGTCCCCCCCTCTCACGCCGACGCCCTGGCAAAATTGCAGACGGACCTGG
>JAKAEN010000214.1 GCA_021818355.1 Actinomycetes bacterium
GACCGCCAGGGCGTTTCCGGGGACGTCAAGGCCTCGGCGTGTGGTGGGATCGGAGGTCTCGGGGATGAAGAAGAGGATGCCGATCACGACGATGGCCCCGATGGGCAGGTTCACCAGGAAGGCCCATCTCCAGCTGAAGTCGGTTGTGAGCCACCCGCCGGCAAGGGGGCCAAGGGCGGCGAAGCCGCCGATGGTCGAGCCCCAGATGGCGAAAGCGATCGCCCGCTCGTGCCCGGTGAACATGGCATTCACGGTGGAGAGGGTGGCCGGCAGGATCATCGCCCCCCCGATGCCCTGGATGAAGCGGCCCGCGATCAGCACCGCGCCGTTCGGTGCGGTCGCCGCGATGAGGCTGGCCGCCACGAAGATCACCGCCCCGAGCAGGAAGAGCCGCCTGCGTCCCCAGCGATCTCCTGCGTGGCCGAAGCTGATCAGCAGCGCCGCGAAGACCAGGGCGTAGATGGAGTTGAGCCATTCGGCGCCCGTGGCGCCGAGGTGCAGCTCTCGGATGATGGTCGGCACCGCGACGTTCACGATGGTGGCGTCCACGATGATCATGGCCACCCCGACGGCGATGAAAGGCATGGCCCGCCAACGTCGGGCGGCGGTGCCCGCTCCGCCGGCAGGCTCCGGCTCCCGGCCGGAGTTCGATCTGGGTAGTTCGGTTGCGTCGTCCATGTATCGAATTATACCGACAGTGGTGTCGGTAAGTTCAAGGGCAAGCGGATGAGGCCCGGCGGCCCCGCTCCGGTGCCTGGTCGGAGCCCTAGAATTTGTTGAGCGACGAAGGGGCTGAAATTGCTTATCTGCTACCTGGGGCCTGAGGGAACCTCCGATCTGCGGGCCATTTCCCTGCTGCGGACAGTGGGGGAGTCCGATCCTCTGCCCATGAGTTCGATCTCCGACGTGATCGAGACGGTCAACTACACCCCCGGCTGCCTTGGCGTAATCCCCTTGGAGAACTCCACCGACGGCGAGATAAGCACCAATCTGGACAAGCTGATCTTCGACTACGACTCGGTCTACATCCGCGAGGAGGTGGTGCTGAGCGAGCGCATAGACGCCTTCTGCGTCGATCCCGAGGCTCCGCACACCCAGGTCCTCTCGCATCCCCAGATTCTCGACCTCTGCAGCCTGTACATCAAGCAGCAAGGACTGACCATCCGTCACACGCTCTCCACCGCCGAGGCCTGCAGGATCGTGGCCCAGTCCGGGGACCCGACGCTGGTCGCGCTGGCCCCGCCCGTGGTTGGGGAGGAGCGGGGGCTGGTTCCGGTCTCGAACGCCGTGATGGACGTGCCCGATATCCGCACCCGCTACGCCCTCATCGGCCGGGAGGTCGCCGCACCCACCGGGGACGACCGCAGCGCAATCGTCATCACGCCCGCCAGCGACAGGGTCGGCTTCCTGGCGGCGGTCACCCGGCTCTTCGCCGAGCACGGGATCAACATGAACCAGATCCTCTCGCGGCCGCTAACCGCGAAGCTGGGGAATTACTGCTTCGTGGTCATCTTCGAGGGGCATGTGACCGATCCGGACGTCACCGGCCTTCTCGAGGCGTTGGTGGAACTGGATGCCTCGGTCAAGCTGCTCGGCTCGTACCCGCGCTGGCGGGGCACCGAGGTCTCCACACCTTCCTCCAGCCTCCCTCGGGGCGGCGTGGACGCTCAGAGCACCCCTGCCCAGCGCGCCGCGCTGCTTTCGCCTCCGCAGGCCGAGCCCTTCGCTCTGCACCCGTGACTCACACGGGGGCCGCGGCCGCCTCGGCCGCGCGAGATCGCAGCTGGGGCAGGAGATGAGGCTCGAGCACTTCGCGTCGGTGGGGATCGTCGGCATGGGCCAGATTGGCGCCTCGTTGGCGCTCGGCTTGCGCCACCGGGTTGGCGTGGTGGGATTCGATGCCGACCCGCGAGCGGCCGAGGCCGCCGCATTGCAGGGAATCGCCCAGGCCGGCTCGGTGGAGGAACTCCTTAGGGAGACCGACCTCTGCATCTTCGCAATCCCGGCAGGGGCACTGAAGGGCCAGTTGGCCCGCTTGCAGGCCAAGCGCTTCGCCCCTTCCGCGGCGCTGGCGGACGTTTGTTCGACAAAACTCGACATCGACGAGGCGATGGCTGCGTACTCCCGGGCCGTGGGCGGGGTCCGCTACGTCGGCCTGCACCCGCTGGCCGGCAACGAGAGGCGTGGGATCGCCGGGGCCGAGGCGGAGCTCTTCAGGGGCCGCACCATCGCCGTCTCGACCGGCGAGGCGACAGACTCCGGGGCCGCGCTCTCGGTCGCGTCCCTGGTATCGTCGGCGCTCGGCTCACGGGAGCTCTTCGTGAATCCCGCCCTGCATGACAGGGTCACCAACTTCACAATTCAACTCCCGCATGTCTTCGCCTACCTAACCTCCTCCTTCTCCAACGGCATCGACGACGACTCGCTGCTCGCGCTGCTGTCCGGGAACTCCTACGGCGACGTCACCCGGGTGGCGCGAAGCTCGCCCGAGGTGGTGGCCAGCTTCCTCTTCGCGAACCGCGAAGTGCTGTTAGGGGCGCTCTCCGAGGTGGAGGGGAGGATCGGAGCCTTTCGCGAGGCGTTGCGCGCCGGCGAGGCGCAGACCGCGGAGCTTCTGGCGCGCTTTGCGCCGCGCCAGCGGGAGCTGGAGCTGAGGGGCTACGCCAAGAGCTTCGAAGGAGCCGAGCGGCTGGATGCGGGAGCCGTTGTCGCCGAGCTCGAGGCCGGGCGCGTTCTGGCCACCGCTTTTGCCGTTGAGGCGGGCAGGCTGCAGGTCTCGGGCTTGCAGCCGCAGCGGGCTGACGACTAGTACTCCAGCTGGAGCGCGCTGCGCGCCACCATGTTGGGGGCCAGGTGCTTGGCGATCATCTCCAGGTGGACGGGATCGCTCGCATAGGCGAGGTAGTCTTCCGTGGTTTCGAAGTCGACGCTGACCGCGTAGTCGAAGTTGCCCTCGCGCAGCTTGAGGTCCGAGCCGTGCACCGCCTGCACCAGGCCCCGGTATCCGCTCAGGAACTCCTCCACCGCGGCGGCGATCCCCGCGAGCTCCGCCTCGCTCAGATCGGGGCGGAACCTGAAGAGGGCGATGTGTCTTACCATCGTTGCTCCTTGATAGAGAGGTGACTTGGCTCTAAGAGGCTATCAAGCCCAGGGCGGCGCCGTATGTGCCATGGCCCGCCTTCAGAGCAGGGAGCGGACCGCGCCCCCGTCGATGGCCAGCGACTGCCCGGTCATGTACCAGGCGTGCCGCGAGGCGACGAAGGCGGCCACCCTGCCGAAGCTCTCGGGATCCCCGAGGGCTTTGGCGGGCACGAAGGCCTCGGCGCGCGCCTGGGCGTCCTCTCCGGAGAGTTGGACCAGGCGTTCGGTGCGGTGCAACCCGGGGAGCAGCGAGTTGACGGTCACGCCGTAGGCCGCGACCTCTGCGGCCAGGGTCTTCAGGTAAGCGGTCAGCCCGGTGCGCGCGGTGTTGGAGAGGATCAGATCCGGGCTGGGCTGCTTGACGTAGAGGGAGGTGATGGCGATTATCCGCCCGAAGTTCCGGGCCCTCATCTCGCCCACCACCCCGTTGCACAACGCGATCATCGAGAGGAGGTTCTGCTCGATGGCGGCACGGTAGTCGTCCATGGTGACGGCCGCATACCCTCCCGGGCGGGGGCCACCGGCGTTAGCCACCAGAATGTCGGGGGAGCCGAAGTCCTGACGGACCTCCTCGAGCAAGGCGCCGGCGCCTTCGGGAGAGGAGAGGTCGGCCTGGAAGGCGGCGCTGCCGGGGGGAAGCTCGGCCAAGGCGCGGCCCAGCTTCTCGGCGGATCGGGATGCGATCGCCACCTTGACGCCTTCGGCGGCGAGAGCCTTGGCGGTGGCCAGGCCGAGACCGGAGGAGCCTCCGGTGACCAGAGCGGACTTGTCGGAGATCTGGAGGTCCATGGCTTGGAAGGCTACAGCGCCGATGCCTCGGCTCCGCCTCGGGCCGGCGTCATCGCTAGGGCAGGCAGCCCTCGGCCATGCCCAGTTCCGCCAGGCCGCGCAGGTCGCCCGAGCCGTAGGTGATAGGGGAGGACTCGTCCACGGGATACATGATCTGGCTGGTCCAGCTGGTATGCCCCAGGCCGATGACGTGGCCCAGCTCATGGAGGACCAGGTGTATCTCCTCGTCCTCGGTGAGGGGGTAGCTGGAGGAGATGGCCGCCTGGCCGCTCACGTACTGGAACTGTCCCGCGGTGGAGTTGTAGATGTAGACGGAGCCACCCATCCCCACCACGGTTCCGCCGCTGTTGGTCTGGGGGAGGTAGTCGGTCTGCCCGTTGGCCTCCCAGGCCACCAGGATGGGGTTGGGGCTTCCATTGACGTATGCCGGGCGGGTGGAGGTCGGGAGCTCCGTGGTCGTCCCGTCGAAGGCGAATTGGATTCCCGTCGCCTGGGAGATCTCCTGGAAGGCGTTCTGCACCAGCTGGAGGCCATAGCTGGGGGCCTGGCTCACGTTGACTACGTAATGGATGGTGGTGCAGGGGTTGTAGCGGACCGGCAGAGCGGAGTTGGGCTGGGTGACCAGGAATCCATAGGGTCCGCTGGCCGGAGCCGGCTGGTCGGTGGGGGTCCCGCTGGATGGGAAGGTGACGTTGTTGTCCGGGGTCAGGCCGTAGGTGTTCCAGGTCGACCCGGTGAGGGGGACCAGCGAGGCGCTCGAGGTCGTGTTCACGGCGGGTGCGACCTGGGCCGTGGTCGTGTTGAGCAGGTAGCTCGAGCCATCGCTCCCGGCCTCGTAGTAGGTGTTGGTGCCGTTGGCCGCCATCCCCACGATTCTGGAGGTCGCCTGGCCACTCTCCGAGCCCTCGAAGGCGGCGTTGCCGAAAGTGAAGATGCCGCCGTCGGCCGCCACCATCCAGTAGCCGTGGCCGTCACCCGTCGCGGCCATGCCCACGATGGGCTGGTTGAGATGGGTGCCGCCCATGGAGCCGTAGAAGCTGGCGTTGCCGAA